>CAYMXX010000006.1:0-24722 GCA_964394545.1 uncultured Clostridium sp. | reverse complement strand
CAAGTGTTGTTACAGAAGAACAATTAAAAGATGTACATATAAAAATAGAAACAGACAAATAGGAAAAAATTATGAAGAAAATATTAATTACAGAAAAACCATCTGTTGCGATGGAATTTGCAAAAGCGTTAAAAATAAACACAAATAGAAAAAATGGGTATTTGGAATCAGAGGAATGGATAATTACATGGTGTGTTGGTCATTTGGTTACTATGTCATATCCAGAAAAATATGATGAAAAGCTAAAACAATGGAGATTAGACACACTTCCATTTATACCAAAAGAGTGGAAATACGAGATAATTCCGCAGGTTGCAAATCAATTTAATATAATACAAGGTTTACTACAAAGAGAAGATATAAGCGAAATATATAATGCAGGTGACTCTGGACGTGAGGGAGAGTATATACAAAGACTTGTATTAATGATGGCAAAACCGAATCCAAGTATAAAAGTAAAACGTGTTTGGATAGATTCGCAAACAGAAGAAGAAATTTTAAGAGGAATAAGAGAAGCAAAAGATGCATCAGCTTATGATAGCTTATCTGATTCTGCATATTTAAGAGCAAAAGAGGATTATTTAATAGGAATAAACTTTTCTAGATTACTTTCAATTACACAAGGAAGAATGGTTGCAAAACAAGTAAATGAAGAAAAAACTTCTATTGCAATAGGTCGTGTTATGACATGTGTTTTAGGAATGGTAGTTGCAAGAGAAAGAGAAATTAGAAATTTTGTTAAAACAAAATATTACAAGATAACAGGAAAATTTGGAGAAGAACAAACTAACTGTGAGGCAGAATGGAAGGTAAACGAAAAATCAATAGAATATAATTCCATAAAATTATACAATGAAACAGGATTTAAGAAAAAAGAAGATGCAGAAGAATTTATAAATAAAATAAAAGATAAAGTGGCGACTGTAACAGAAATAAAAAAATCAAAACAAAAAGAAAATCCACCACTTTTATTTAACTTGGCAGAAATTCAAAATGAATGTTCTAAAAAGTTTAAAATAAAGCCAGATGAAACACTTGCAGTAATACAAGAATTATATGAAAAAAAATTAGTTACATATCCAAGAACAGATGCAAGGGTTTTATCTACAGCTGTTGCAAAAGAAATTTCTAAAAATTTAAATGGAATAGCAAAAGGATTTAAAGATGAAGAAATACAAAAATATATATCAAAAATGGTAGAAGAAAAATATTCTACAAATTTAGTAAAAACAAAGTATGTAAATGATAGCAAAATAACAGACCACTATGCAATAATTCCAACAGGACAAGGATTTGAAAACTATGAAAAATTAAATCAATTACAGAAAGATATTTATAAAATAATAGTAAAAAGATTTCTTTGTATATTTTATCCACCTGCAGAATTTAACAAGTTAAATATAACAATAAATATAGAAAACGAAGTATTTACAGCAAGCCAAAAAGTTTGTATAAAACAAGGATATTTAGAAATAACAAAACAAAATGTAGGGGTTGCACTCCAGGGCGACCCGCAAAATGAAGCAAAAAATTTAGAGGCAGACGACTCTGTTTGCCTACAAAAAAACAACGATTTTTTAAACACCCTAAAAAAAGGTCAGCAAATAAATATATTGGATATAACAACAAAAGAAGCAGAAACATCTCCACCAACAAGATACAATTCGGGCTCTATGATTTTAGCAATGGAAAATGCCGGAAAACTAATAGAGGATGAAGAATTAAGAGAGCAAATAAAAGGAGCAGGAATAGGAACAAGTGCAACAAGAGCAGAAATAATAAAAAAATTAGAAAAAATAAAGTATATTGCAATAAACAACAAAACACAAATAATAACACCAACACAAAAAGGAGAAGCAATATATGATGTAGTAAATAAAACCATGCCAGATATGCTAAATCCAAAACTTACAGCAAGTTGGGAAAAAGGATTAGATATGGTAGCAAAAAAAGAAATACCTCCAGCAGAATTTATGACAAAACTAGAAGCATATGTAAATTCAAAATTTAATAAATTAGTAATGAGATAAATTTGACACATTATGTAAAGTGTGCTATAATAATATTACAACTAGGATATGTTAGATGTAACAATCTAGTTGATTATATAGATACTCTTCAATAAGTAGTAAAAAGAAACAAGGAGGTTTTGATGGAAGAGGTTAATTAGAAAAGGAGCATTTGTTAAAAGTAATAAATGTTCCTTTTCATTTCTTTACTTAAGACATTATCACATTTCTTTCATAATATGCCATCCCATTGATTGCATAATATTGACAAATCTAATAATAGCTGTTATAATACACTTATGCATTTTTATAGTGCAAATTAATTCGGAGGTACGTTATCATGAAGAACATTATCCAGGCAGAACGTATTAATCTTATGGCTTCGGCCATCGGTGAGCCTAGCACGGACTGTTTCGACTGTACGTGCCAGGGCTGCGTTTGGGATGGCTAATTTGCTATCTCATTCAGTCTCTCGCGGGGAGGAGGATTTTCTTCCTCCCCGCATTTCTATATTATGGAGGTATTACAAATGAAAAAAGGCTATAAACTTTCAAAGTATAACTATTTCTTTGTAGTAGATGATGTTGACTATGTTTACAACACTTTTTCTGGTGGTTTGTCCGAATTGGAAAAAGGTGGTAAAGAACGGTTACTAAGCTTTGATAGTTATGATGGAAATATAGATTCCTTCTATACTGCTGCTATTTCTAATGGTTTCATTGTTAAAGCAGATGTAGATGAATTGGAAATCCTTAATTTCTATCGCAGTGATATGATTTGCCAGGAACGCCAAACTGTGTACGAAATCTTGCCTACCACTGCCTGCAATGCAAGATGTTTTTACTGCTTTGAAGAAGGAGTAAAATTTCGTTCTATGTCTATGGAAACAGCAAAGCAGGTTTGCAAATTCATAATTGGGCAGAATGAGCACACTCAAAGGGTTTTGATTCAGTGGTTTGGTGGAGAGCCTTTGTTGAATCCGGATGTTATTACCTACATCACGCGAACCTTGGATGCTGAACTTGCATCTAAAGGTGTACAAGTTAATTATCAGATGACCACAAACGGATCTCTCATAACAGATGAATTGCTTAAACTTTTTAAAGACGTATGGCACATATCTAAGGTCCAGATTACTCTGGATGGCACCAAATCTACGTATGAGAAAAGAAAGGCATATGTCAACTTGCCCAATGCATTTGAAAAAGTGATTGCAAACATTAATGCACTTGCAAATGCTGGGATTCGTGTTGCAATTCGCCTGAACTATGATAAGGATAACATTGCAGATATCATGGAACTTATTGATTATCTCGGTATAGCAATTAACAATAAGTCGAATGTTCTTTGCTATGGATATCCTTTGTTCAGTGACAATCCCAATTCTGCTCCCGATGTCCGCGAAAATGCACTTAAACTTATTGACATCAATCGCAAGATTGTGCAAAATGACTTTTGCCGTGGAAAAAATGTATTTAATTTGCATTTTATACAGACAAAATGTTATGCATGTCTTCGTCATTCTTTTCTCATCAATCCCGATGGCAAACTTGCCAAATGTTCTATGGCAATGGAAGAAGAAGATTTCATTGGTGATGTCTATTCTCCATATCGATTGAGTAACGCATATTTGAGGTGGTGTTCTACAGAGCTTTCATCTCAAGAATGCTACTCTTGCAAGTTTCTGCCATTGTGTCAAGGCGGTTGCAAGGCCGGGCACCTTGGATACTCTCATGTAAAACATTATATTTACAAGAACTGCTTTGATGAAGTCTTAGCCGAAGTTGTGCGTGCTAATAAAAATTAGCCAAAAAAGTTGGTAAAGAATTAACTTTACCAACTTTTTTTGGAGAAGGGGACGTTGTTTATGTCCATGGGATTAGAAACATATACAAAAATGCCGAAATTGGGAAATAAAAAACTTGATTTTTGGAAATATAAATATATATAATAGCAGTGTAATTTAAAAGTGATATAATACTTAAGAAGGGGTTTTTAGTTATGAATGTTAGTTTAGATTGGTATAAAATATTTTATGAAGTAGCCAAAAAACAAAATATTACAGTAGCAGCAGAAAGCTTATGTATATCACAGCCTGCAGTTAGTCAAACTATAAAGCAATTAGAAGAAAATTTACATGCAGATTTGTTTATAAGAACTAAAAAAGGAGTAACTTTAACAAAAGAAGGAGAAGTACTGTATTCATATATTTTAGATGCCATGGAAAAAATTAAATTAGGAGAGGCAAAAGTTTTAAAACAGGTTAATTTAGAAAGTGGAGAAATAAGAATAGGTTCAAGCGATATGTGCTTACAATTCTTTTTGCTTGAATATTTAGAAGAATTTCAAAAAATGTATCCTAAAATTAAAATAAGTATTACAAATGGACCTACACCAGAGACTATAAAACTTTTAAAAGAAGACAAAATAGACTTTGGGCTAGTAAGTGAACCATTTGAGTTAGAAGAAAAATTTACATCTATAAAAGTATGTAAAATTGAAGATATATTCGTTTGTGGAGAAAAATATAAAAACTTAGCAAAACAAAAAATAAGTTTAAAAAAATTAGAAGAATATCCATTAATATGTTTAGAAGAACACACAAGTACAAGGAAATACATAGATGAAAAATTTAAAGAAAATAATGTTGAATGTAATCCAAAATATGAACTTGCAACAAGTAATTTAATAGTAGATTTTGCTAAAAGAAATTTTGGAATTGGTACTGTTGTTAATAAATTTGCAGAAGAAAAATTAAATAATAAAGAAATATTTAAGATTAATATAAAAGAGAAAATCAAACCAAGAAATATATGTATAATAAAAAAAGAAAAGTTAATATCAAAAGCTTCTAATGAATTGCTGAATTTTATTATCAATAAGTAAAACTTATAGATATCATAATTAATATATATTTTACTTATATATAAAAACATATTAAAATAATAATGTAGTAAGATAAAGCTACATTATTATTTGTTGTATGGAGGTAATATTTATGGTAAGTGCAATTGTTGGAGGAAACTGGGGAGACGAAGGAAAAGGAAAAATGTGTGATATTTTGTCGGAGGATGCAGATGTAGTTATTAGATTTCAAGGTGGAGCAAATGCAGGACATACAATAGTTAATGAATATGGGAAAACAGCATTACATATGCTACCATCAGGAATTTTTAGAGAAGACGTTACAAATGTAATTGGACAAGGAGTTGCTTTTGATATTAATGCATTTTTTACAGAGTTAGAAACTGTTAAAGAAAAGGGGATGAAAAAGCCTAATATAGTTATTTCGGATAGAGTTCAAATTTTAATGCCATATCATATTAAGCTAGATGAACTTGAAGAGAAAAGATTAGGAAAAGAAAGCTTTGGTTCAACAAAATCAGGAATTGCACCATTTTATTCTGATAAATATGCAAAAATAGGAATACAAATTTCAGAAATTTATGATGATGAATATTTAAAAAACAGATTAACAAATATTTTAACTGCCAAAAATAAAATTATATCAGCTTTATATGGAGAAGAAAATCAAATTGATATAGAAGAAATGTATGAGTTTTTACTAAACTCTAGAGATAAATTAAAGCCATATCTTTGTAATGTGGTAAAATTAGTAAATGACAAAATAAAAGAAAATAAAAATATAATAGTAGAAGGACAGTTAGGAACATTAAGAGATATAGACAATGGTATTTATCCGTTTACAACATCTTCTTCACCACTTGCAGGATTTGGAGCAGTAGGAGCAGGAATTCCACCATATGAAATTAAGAAAATATATACTATAGTAAAAGCATATTCTACATGTGTTGGAGCAGGAGCATTTACAACAGAAATCTTTGGTGATGAAGCAAAAGAGTTAAGAGATAGAGGTGGAGAATATGGAGCAAAAACAGGAAGACCAAGAAGAGTAGGTTGGTTTGATATAGTTGCAACAAAATATGGATGTATGGTTCAAGGAGCAACAGATGTTGTACTATCATTAGTAGACGTATTAGGTTATCTTGATAAAATACCAGTTTGTACAGCATATGAAATTGACGGAAAAATAGTAAAAGACTTTCCACCTACAATAGAATTAAACAAAGCAAAACCAGTATATGAATATTTAGATGGCTGGAAATGTGATATAAGTAATATTAAAGAATATAAAGACCTACCAGAAAATGCAAAAAAATATATAGAATTTATAGAGAAGAAAATAGAACGCCCAATAAAAATAATAGGAAATGGACCTAAAAGAGAAGATATAATAATATGCCAATAGTGAATTTTGGGGACGGAGGAAAAAATCATCCTTTCCTAAAAATTTTTAAGGATGATTTTTTCCTCCGTCCCCAAAATTCATTCATAAACAAACTTCTATACGAATACAATTAAACAAATGTATTCATATGGAGGTTTTGCTTTATGAGAGGAGTTTCGATAGAAGAAAGAGCAGTAGCTCTAGCACAATATATAATAGATTCAAAAGATACGGTACGTGGGGCAGCTAAAAAATTTGGAATTTCTAAATCAACCGTGCATAAAGATGTAAGTGAAAGGCTAATACATATAAATCTTGCGTTAGCAATAGAAGTAAGAAAAGTGTTAGACGAAAATAAAGCAGAAAGACACATAAGAGGAGGAATGGCTACAAAATTAAAGTATATTCATGAAAAAGATATAGCAGGATAATATGGACTAAATTATAAAAATTCCAAGAGATTTTCTTGGAATTTTTAATTTTATTTTTTGATAATTAACTGAGCACTAGAAATTATTTCTTTTTTGTTGTTTTCTAGCTTTTCTGCATTCTGGGCATCTTACAGGATCATTTTCAAATCCTTTTTCTGCGTAAAAAGCTTGTTCACCTTCTGTGAAAACAAATTCAGCACCACAATCTTTACATGTTAATGTTTTGTCTGCCATTGTATAATACCTCCTTTTTAGAAATTGTAATTTAATTTTTTGACACAAATGATCCTATCTAAAAAGAAGGGTAAAAGTCTCGAATAAATTAAATTGGCTGAGAGTTACAACCATTCACAGTATAACATTAAAAAAAGTAAAAAACAATAGTTTAAAAAAATAAAAATATCGCACATTTCGCCAAAAAATGACATAAGATATATTAGCCAAAATTTTTTTGAGGTGATAATGTGAGTATAAAAAAAGGGGATATAGTAGGAAGAAAATCGTATGGAAAAGATATATATTTTATAGTAAATCAAATATTAATTACTACTAGAAATCATAAATTTGCAATATTAAAAGGGTTAAATGTCAGAATAGAAGCAGACAGTCCAATAGAAGACCTGGAAATAATAAGAAAAGAAGAAATTATAGATAGTATAAAAAAATACGATAATTTTCTAGAAGAAAGAATAAAAAAAAATAAGTATAATGAAAATATTACTAGGCAAAAGGTATATTTAGGGAAAATACTTCATTTAGATGGGGATAAAAGATATAGCGATAAATCAGCTAAATATTATAATAAAGCAGGATTAAATGCAATAGTCAAAAATATACCAGAAAATAGGCAAGCAGGTATAGTTGTACCACTTTTGATGAAGTATAATCCAGATATATTAATAATAACAGGGCATGATGCAATGCTAAAAAATGGAACTAACTATAATAATATATATAATTATAGAAACTCAAGACATTTTATAAATACAGTAAAGGAAGCTAGAAGATGGGGACCTTCTGCAGATAAACTTGTAATTTTTGCAGGTGCATGTCAAAGTTTTTATGAGGCAATAATGTCTGCAGGAGCAGATTTTGCATCATCACCTGGAAGAATTTTAATAGATTTTGTTGATCCATTAATTGTAGCAGAAAAAATAGCTATTACAGATGAGTATAAATTTGTTACAAGTAATGAAATTTCAAGAGAAATACGAGAAGGAGTAAAAGGAGTAAGTGGACTTGGAGCAAGGGGGAAGAAGAAAATTATCCACTAGTAATAAATATGTAATATTAATGTAACAGAAATGTAATAAAACGAAACCTGAACAAATAAAATCTTACAGTACCAACGAATACAAAGAATAAACAAGAAGCAATCTTTTTTGACATTTTTCATACCCAATGATATAATAACGCTAACCAAAATAATGAAGGTGCGTGAGGTTTATGATCTACAAAAATGATATTTCTTCAATAAAAGAAGAAATAGGAGAAAAAATTGGACAAAAGATAATTGTTAAAGGATCACTAGGGAGAAACAAACCTTTTGAGGAAGAAGCTGTTATTAAAGAAACATATCCTAATATTTTTGTTGTAAAGTATGAAGAACATGACACAAATGTAAGTTACAGATATACAGATATACTTACAAGAGATTTAGAAGTTTCGGTTTTTGACGGAGAAGGATATTGTCCTTTAATTCCACCATTACAAAAGTAAGAGAGATTGTGGCTGTTATTAAAATTAAATATTCTAACAGTCATGTGCATAGAACATTTTTCAATTGCACTAATTAATAAAAAAATTCCTAATTTATTAGGAATTTTTTTTGTCCTTCTTAATATAATATATATTATTAAACTTTTAAGGAGGGATTTTATATGCCAGTAGAAACAGAAAAAGAGAATGTATGCATAAACCAAATAATTGGACAAAAAATGGTAGAAACACTTGTAGAGGGAGATGTTATTGTAAATGATGTTAAACCAGATGTACTAAGTATAATAAGTGCAAATGGAATAGCATGTGTATATAAAAAAGAAGTAATGGATGGAAAGATAAGAATAGATGGAAGTGTAAATACATACATTATATATTTAGCAGATAGCGAAAACGGCAATATAAGAAGTCTAAATACGGTATTAGACTTTACACAAATAATTGATATTGATAATTGCAAGCCAGACATGGTTTTAAATGAAAATATTTCAGTTAAAAATATTGATTGTAGAATTATAAATGAAAGGAAAATAAGTATAAAAGCAAGTTTGAATGTAGAAGCAAAACTATATTCAAATGAGCAAACAGATATTATTACTGGTATAACAAATTTCGACGATATACAAACATTAAGTAATAATAAATGTATAAGTTCATTAGTAGGGGAAGGAAGCACAAGAGTTTATGCAAAAGATACTCTTTCGATAGATAATGTAGACGATTTGGCAGAAATAATGAATGCAAGCCTAAAAATAGTTAATAAAGAAGTAAAATTAAGTTATAATAAAGTTTTAGCAAAAGCAGAAGCTGAAATTTGGATAATGTATTTAACAGAAGATAATAGAATAAATAATGTTAGTACAAAAATACCTATAATGGGCTTTATAGATATAGAAAATATAAATGATAATAATATTTGCGATGTAGATTATAAACTAAAAAATTTAATAATAAAACCAAATAATGGAGAAACACATTCAATTTATGTAGAAGCAGAAATTGAACTAATTTGTTTTGCATATGAAAGTAAAGAAATTAATTTAATTGAAGATTTATATGGTATATCGCAAGATGTGGAATTTAGTAAAAAGAATATTACCACAATAGCAGGGAAGCAAAATATTAAGCAAGAATGTAATATAAGAGAGCAAATTTCAATGTCAGAATTAGGCTCAAACAAAATATATTGTGCAAATACAAATCCAATAATAAATGATACAAAAATAATGAATGGAAAAGTATTGTATAGTGGAGAGTTAAACATAGAATTCTTATATGAAGTTAGTAATGGTATGGAATCAAAAAATATAAATTTACCATTCAATTTTGAAGTGGAATCAGAATTTATAGAACCAAATAATAATATAGATACTGATTTAACGATAGAACAAGACAATTTTGTTATAGTATCTGATGGAAATATAGAAGCAAATGTAGTTGTGCAATTTAATGTGGGAATATCTAGAACAGAAAAAATAAGCATAATTGATAATTTAGAGGTTAAAGAATCTAGACAAAATGATATATATAGTATGATAATTTACTTTGTAAAGCCGGGAGACACTTTATGGAAAATTGCTAAAAAATTTAGAAGTACAGTAGAAGACATTGCAAGAGTAAATGGGATAGATGACGAAAATAAAATTTATGTAGGACAGCAATTGTATATACCAAAATATATTAAAAAAAGAATAGCTGTGTAAAATATGGATAGCATTTATTCACGTAAAAGAATAAATATTCCTAAAATAAAAGGTTTTTATACTGAAAACAATAATAAGAACAAAAAATTACTAACAGTTGTTATAATAATATGTATAAGTGTATTAACCTTTTATAACATTTTAAAATCAATTGATCCAATATTTGATGGTTTATGCATACAAAAAGCAAAAACACTTGCAACAGAAGTAGTAAACGAGCAAAGTAGTGTGGTATTAGATAATATAGATTATAAAGATATTGTATCAGTAGTAAAAGATGAAGAGAATAATACAAACATACTAAAAACAGATGTAGTAGTTATAAATAAAATTGCATCAGATGTAACATTAAAAATAGAAACAAAATTACAAGAATTAAAAAACGAGGAAATAAGTATTCCCATAGGAGCATTAACAGGAAATAAATATTTAGCAGGGATGGGACCTGGTATAAAAATAAAAGTTATTCCATCAGGAAATATAACATCAGATTTAAAAACAGAATTTGAATCACAAGGAATAAATCAAACAATGTATAGAATATATTTAGAAATAAAATGCCAAACAAGTATATTAACTCCATACAAAACAATAGAAGAAGAAATAACAAATCAAGTACTACTTGTGGAAACATTAATAGTAGGAGATGTTCCACAAACATACTATAACTTAAAAGGATTAAACAATGATAACGCATTAGATATAATAGAGTAAACTGTATCTTTAATTTGAATATTTAGTATCTTAAACGCCTTGAAGAACAGAACTTTTATATATACTTTTTTTATATTATATGTTAAAAAATAAAAAACGTATGGTATAATTAAAAATAATATAATAGGAGGTATGTAATGGAAAAATATATTGGAATAATTACAGCAACAACAGAAGAATTCGAAGCTATAAAAGATATAATGAATCAAATTGAAGAAATAAAATATTATGATTTAAATTTTTATAAAGGAAAAATAAATCTTAAAAATATTGTATTAGTAAAATGTGGAGTAGGAAAGGTAAATGCAGCAAGGACTACTCAAATATTAACAGATAAATTTAATATAGAAAGCGTAATTAATGTAGGATCTGCTGGTGGACTAAATAATAATTTAGAAATAGGAGATATTGTAATAGGAAAAGAAATTGTTCAGCACGATTTCGACATTACTCCATTTGGACATGAAAAAGGTTATATAACAGATACAGGAAAATTTTTTAAAAGTGATGAAGAATTAATAAATAGATTTAGAAATGTACAAATAAAAGGGATAAAAATTGTAACAGGAGTTATAGCAACAGGAGATATTTTTTGTACAGATTTGCATATGAAAGAAAAAATAAAACAAAAATTCAATGCAGATTGTTGCGAGATGGAAGGAGCAGCAATTGCACAAGTATGCTATTTAAATAGAGTTCCGTTTTTAGTTATAAGGTCTATTTCAGACATACCAAATGGAAAAAATCATATTGACTTTGATAAATTTATAAAATTAGCTTCAAAAAATTGTGCACAAATTATTCAAAAATTTTAAATTTTAATAATTAGTGTTAATACTATAAAAATATTCATGAAAAAGTATTGACAAAAAATGGAAACTAGTATAATATACAAATAATTTAATTCGAAAATATCTATTTGAATTTCAATTCTTACGAAATTCAAATAGATAAACAAATTACAACAATGTTTTTGCAAAATCTTAAAAAAATCCAAAGAGGTAAAAAATGTTATCAATAGTAAAAAGTATGTCATTATTAGGTTTAGATGGCTGTCTTATTTCTGTACAAGTTGATGTATCAGGAGGACTTCCAGGTTGGGATATAGTAGGACTTCCAGATGCAAGTGTAAAAGAAGCAAAAGAAAGAGTAAGAACAGCAATAAAAAATTCTGGTTATGAGTTGCAAAGTAGAAAAATAATTGTAAATTTAGCACCAGCAGATACAAAAAAGGAAGGTTCTGCATTTGATTTACCTATTGCAATAGGAATTTTAATATGCACAGAAGTAATTAATGAAATATCAGAAAACATAGCATTTATTGGAGAGCTTTCGTTAGATGGAAAAATAAACAAAGTAAATGGAATACTACCAATGTGTATAGAAGCAAAAAAACTAGGAATTAAACAAGTAATACTTCCAAAAGAAAATGCACAAGAAGCAGGAGTAGTAGAGGAAATAGATGTATATGGAGCAAGTACGTTAAGTGAAGTAGTAGATTTTTTAAATGGAAATCTTAAATTAGAAAAGACTAATGTAGATATAGCAAAATTATTTGAAATAAATAATAAGAGTTTATTTGATTTTAATGAAGTAAAAGGACAAGAAAACATTAAGAGGGCACTTGAAATAGCTGCAGCAGGACGGACATAATTGTTTATTAATTGGAAGTCCTGGGTCACGGAAAAACAATGATGGCTAGAAGAATTCCTTCAATTTTGCCAGATTTAACATTTGAAGAAGCGTTAGAAACAACTAAAATACATAGCATTGCCGGAGTATTGGATAAAAAAACTCCAATAATTACCCAAAGGCCATTTAGAAGTCCACATCACACAATTTCAAGCACATCATTAGTCCGGAGGTGGTAAAATTCCAAAGCCAGGGGAAATTAGTTTATCACATAATGGAGTGCTGTTTTTGGATGAATTGCCAGAATTTAATAAAAACACATTAGAAGTATTAAGAGGACCACTAGAAGATGGAATAATAAGCATTAGCAGAGTAAATGCTTCACTTACATATCCATGTAACTTTATGTTTGTAGCGTCAATGAATCCATGTCCATGTGGATTCTTTGGTTCAAAAGAAAAAGAATGTACATGCTCGCCACAGTCAATACAAAGATATATGGGAAAAATAAGTGGTCCACTTTTAGATAGGATAGACATACAAATAGAAGTAACACCTGTAAAATATCAAAAGTTAGAAGCAGAAGAAAAAATAGAAAGTTCCGAACAAATAAAAGAAAGAGTAAATAAAGCAAGAAAAATTCAACAAGAACGATATAAACAAAATGGAATATATTCTAATGCAGAGCTTACTCCAAAATTGGTTAATAAATATTGCAAATTAGATAATGAGTCAAAATTAATACTTCAAACTGCATTCGAAAAACTAGGATTAAGTGCTAGGGCACATGGCAGAATTTTAAAAGTTGCAAGAACTATTGCAGATTTAGATGGAAAGGAAAATATTAATGTAAATCATATTGCAGAAGCCATACAATATAGAAGTTTAGATAAAAAGTACTGGAACAACTAGGAGAAAAATGAAAGAGATTGAATTAATAAAAAATACAAACAAAGAATTTTCGCAAGAATTAAGAAATATAGAAGAGTGCCCAAAAGAATTATATGTAATAGGCAATAAAAAATTATTAAATAAAAGATCAATAGCAATAGTAGGCACAAGAAATTGTACTAAATATGGTGCAGAATGTGCGCAAAAATTTGCAGAAGAAATTTCAAAAAAAGATATATGTATAGTAAGTGGACTAGCACTAGGAATAGATACTTTTGCACATATTGGAGCATTAAAGCAAAAAGGAAATACAATAGCTGTATTAGGATGTGGACTTGAAAATATATATCCACAAGAAAATATAGAATTATTTAACAAAATAGTAGATAACAATGGATTAGTAATTTCAGAATATCCTCCAAAAACAGAAGCAATTTTATCAAAATTTCCCTATAGAAATAGGATAATAAGTGGATTAGCAACTGGCGTATTGGTTGTAGAAGCAACAAAAAATAGAAGTGGAAGTTTAGTAACTGCAAGATATGCAAAAGAGCAAAACAAAAAAATATATAGCATTCCAGGAAATATAAATTTAACAACGAGTGGAGGAACAAACAATTTAATAAAAGAAGGTGCTAAATTAGTAACATGTGCAAATGAAATATTAGTAGATTTAAATTTAATTGTGAATAACATAGATGAAGAAAACAAAAAAAGTATAGAACCAGAATATTTAGAAATATATAATGCTATAACATATATGCCAGTAAGTATAAACATAATTGCTAAAAAATGTAATTTAAATATATCACAAATAAATCAAAAATTATTAATGATGGAATTAAAAGGATATGTAAAAAGCATGCCAGGAAACGAATATGTGAGGTTATAAAATGTATGTAAGTCACGAATTAGGAAAAATAGGAGAAGATGTTATAGCAGAATATGTGAAAAGATTAGGTTATAAAATATTAGAAAGAAATTTTGAATGTAAATTAGGTGAAATAGATATAATTGCAAAAGATAAAGATGAATTAGTATTTATAGAAGTAAAAACCAGAACAGACATGTCATACGGAGAGGCAAGCGAAGCAGTTACATATATAAAGAAAAGACACTTAATCAATTCAATTAAATATTACATTTATAAAAGAAACTTAGAAGACGAATTTATAAGAATAGATGTAGCAGAGGTTTATATAAAAGAAGGAAAAGTAAAGATAAATTATATAAAGCAAGCAATTTGTTAGAATTTTAGAAATGCGTATTGTGAAAAAACTATATATTTAAAAGTGAGTTCGACCTGTTGAATTTAAATTTTTTTCTAAATTAGAGTGTGTATCTTTCACTTGATTATGTAGTATCTTAAACGCCTTGAAGAACGGAATCTTTTAAATATATAGTTTTTTCACAAATTAGTTATATATTTCTAAAAGTATGGAGAGTTAAGGGTTTGCGTTTCTTGACAAAGTTTATAAATAAATATATAATAAGCACAAATAATGTGGAGAAAGAGGTTTTTCTAATGAAAGATTTAAAAAGAATTTCTATAATATTTTTATTAACAATAATAATGTTAACAATTAATTCACTAGCAATAACAGGAACTGTAAATGCACCAAACGGATTAATTTTAAGAAAAGAGGCATCAAAATCAGGTGAAGTTATAATGACAATTAGCGATAAAAGTAAAGTAGAAGTTACAGAAAAATCTGGAGAATGGTATAAAGTAAAATATGGTAATTATGAAGGTTACTTATTTGCAGAATATGTTGATTTAGAAGATGATATAGAAGAACCAGTAGAAGAGGAAGAAAAACCACAAACTCAAGAACCACAAGATGAACAACTAGTAGAAGACAATCAAAATCAAGAAGAACCTATACAAATGGAAGAACCACAAGGGCAAGCAAATGAATTTCCAAAACAAGTACAAACACAATCAAACATAAAAGTATATATATTGCCATCTGTAACAGCAAGTATAATAAATAATATAGAAGAAGGAAAAACAATAACAATAAACAAAGAATTAAATGAATGGGTAAATATAACATTCGAAAATAAAAGTGGTTGGGTAAGAAAAACATTAGTAGAAAATGCAGTTACACTACCAGAACAAGAAGAAACTCAAGAAGAAGTTACACAAACAGAAGAACCAAAACAAAATGAAACAACATTTGAAACTAAAAAAGGTTATATAGATGCAGATATGTCTGTAAATGTAAGAGAAACAGCAAGTACATCGGCTACAGTGATTATTACATTAAATCCAGATACACAAGTAACTGTTGTAGGCGAAGAAAATGATTTTTATAAAATAGAATACAAAGAATACACAGGTTATGTAGCAAAAAGGTTGATTTCATATATATAAGTGAAAAGATAAAAAACGGGGGAAATATTTCGAGGTGAGAATATAAATATTTTAATAATTACAACTCGGATATATTATAGGAATAATTTATGGGCTATGTTTTAATAAAAGCATAGCTCCATTTTTTTTATTAATTCCATTTTTATTATATCCTTATAAAATATATAAAAATAAAAAAATCTTTAGATATTTAAGTATTTTTATAAGTAAAAATTTAATAATAGTTTTTATTATATTTATAATTCTTGGAAACACACAAGTGCTTTTATTAAATAAGGAATATGAAAGAGTGTATATAAATAACCAAAATAAGATAAATGAAAAAGCAGTAATTTTAAAAGGACCAATAGAAGAAGAATATATTTATAAATATACTGTAAAAATAAAAACAGGTAATTACAAAAATAAAAAATTTATAATATATGTTAATAAACAGAATAAAAACTTATTTAAATATGGAGATTTAATTGAACTAAAAGGTAAATATTCTACGCCACAAAGAGCACGAAATTATAAAGGATTTGATTATAGCAAATATTTAAAAACATTAAAAATATATGGAACTATAAAAATAGAAGAGGCAAACATATTAAAAGAAAAAGAATTAAATTTTATTTTAATAAATATAAATAATTTAAAACAAAAAATGATAAATAATGCAAATAAAAATTTATCTAGTAAAACTGCAAACCTTCTATTGGGTATTTTAATAGGAGAAAAAGATAATATACAAGAAGATATAATAAAAAGCTTTAGAACAGCAAATTTGTCGCATATATTAGCTGTTTCGGGTGCACATACTTCATATATTATTTTAGCATTAACATATATAGTAACAAAAAGCAAAATTCCGAAAAGAATAGGGTATATTATTACTATAATAATTTTATTACTGTTTATAATAATTACAGGTGCTAGCTATTCTGTAATTAGAGCGTGTATAATGTCTATAATAATAATTGTAGCTAAACTATGTTATAGAAAAGAAAATTTTACTACAAGTATTTGTATTTCTTTACTTATAATATTATTTCAAAATCCATTTGCAATAAATGATATAGGGCTAAAACTTTCATTTATGGGGACAATTGGAATAATTATATTTAATAAAAATATTACAAATTTGTTTATAAAATTAAAAATGAAAGAAAAAATAGCAGAAGCTTTAAGTATTACCTGTTCTGCGCAAGCTATGATTATGCCAATAACAATATTAAATTTTAATACTGTTTCATTAACATTTTTTATATCAAACATACTAGCAGGGCCACTTTTAGGAATAATAATAATTCTAGGATTTATATCAATATTTACTTCTTTTATTTTAGGTCCAATTTCTAAAATTTTATTTTACATATTAGATATTTTTTTAAAAGTACTAATATTAATTTCAGATTTTACAGCAAAAATGCCAGGTTCTTCAATATTAGTTAAGACTCCAAACATAGTATTTGTAATAATGTACTATATTCTAATTTTATTCTTTAATTATTTTTTTCTAATTAAAAACAATCCAACAAGAAGATTTCATAAAAAATTAATAAAAAAGGTAACAGTAAAAAACATAAAAAAAATTGCGAAAATAATTATAATAATTCTGCTTATTATTTTAACAATTACTAAACTATATAGAATAATAAATCCAACATTAAAATTATATTTTATTGATGTTGGACAAGGTGATAGTACTTTAATAATTACACCACAAAATAAAAAAATATTAATAGATGGAGGAGAAGGTAAAAATGATGTATTACTTCCATATTTACTAGATAGAAGAATTAAGAAAGTAGATTATATTATAATTTCTCACTTTGATAGTGACCATTGTAATGGATTAATAAATGTAATAGAACAAATAAAAGTAAAGAATATAGTAATATCTAGACAAGCACAAGAAAGTGAAGAATATAAAAACATATTAGAAATAGTAAAAAAGAAAAATATAAAAGTGATAGTGGTAAAAGAAAAAGATAATATGGAAATAGAAAAAGGTTTAAACATAGAAATATTAAATCCAGCCAAACAATTAGAATTTCAAGATTTAAATAATAATTCTATAGTTGCAAAGATCACATATAAAAATTTTAGTGTGCTGTTTACTGGAGACATAGAAAAAGCAGAACAAAATCTTGTAAACAAATATAAAGATAAGCTAAAAAGTACAGTATTGAAAGTATCACATCATGGTTCAAAGACTTCAACGAGCGAGGAGTTTTTAAAATATGTAGAACCCAAAATTGCGTTAATAGGGGTTGGAGAGAATAATAAATTTGGACACCCAAATCAACAAACAATAGAAAATTTAAAAAATATTCGGAGCAAAAATATATAGAACAGATCAAATGGGGGAAATAGAAATAAAAGTTACTAAAAATGAAAAAATAGAAATTAAGAGCAACTATATTTAGTTGCAAAAATAAATAATAAGGAGTATAATATATGAGTAAGAAAGAAAAACTAATAAAAAAATTAAAATCAAAACCAAAAGATTTTACATATGACGAATTGAAAACAACATTAAATTATTTAGAATTCTTTGAGAGTAACAAAGGAAAAACATCAGGATCAGCTGTTGAATTTAAAGATAAATTTGGAAGAAAAATAGTATTACATAAACCACATCCTAGTAATATTATAAAACTTTATAAAATGGATGAAATAATAGATTTATTAGAAGAATGGAGGATAATATAATGAATAATATTATGAAATATAAAGGATATTGGGCAGAAGTAAGGTATAGTGATGAGGATGAATGCTTTTGGGGAAAAATTGAAGGGTTAAAAAACACATTGATTTTATTTGAAGGCGAAACAGTTAAAGACTTAAAAAAAGATTTTAAAGACTCAATTGATTTTTATTTAGAAAATTGTAAAGCAAATAACGAAACACCAGAACAACAGTGCAAAGGTTCTTTAAATGTTAGACTAGGAGTTGAGCTTCACAATAAAGCAAAAATGAAATCAATAGAGAAAAAAATTAGTATAAATGAATTAATAAAAGAAGCTGTTACTTTATATTTAAAAACAAATTAGAATTGATTGCATATTTTTTCTAAATACAGGAAAAATAAAAATGGTGATGAAACATGAAAAAGTATGCAATAATTATAATAATAGCATTAGTTTTAGGTTTTTTAGTAGGAACATGCTTATATAAAATAAATTATTTAAATAATAAAGAAATGGAAATAGCACAAAAAGTAGAAGATGAATGTACAGATTTTGCAGAGTTAGAAGCTAACGGAATATTTGAGACTAAAATAACAAATGGACAAGAGGAAAAAGTATCTCCCAATTGTGTACTAACATTAAAAACATATTATAAAACATGTGAGCATATAATAGAAAAATCTAAGGATATAGAACAAAATTTAGTGAATTTAACAGAAGAACAACTAAAAAATCAATTGCCAGAATGGGAAATACAAAAATTTACTCCAGAGCAAATAGTGCTATATAAAGAAGTAGATGATTTTTGTAATGAACATTATAAACTCAAAATAGAAAATGGATATGTTAGAATATATGAATTAGACGAACAAAAAAATGAGAAACTTTTAAAAAGTACAGATATATCTAGTGAGTATTTAACCAATCAGGATTTAGAAAAATTAAAAAATGGATTAGAGGTATATACAAAAAAAGAATTAAATAAAACAATAGAGGATTTTGAATAATCCTCTATTGTTTTTTTGCTGATTTTTTCTTTAAATAATCTTGAATATAAAATGCTCTAATATACATTATAAAAGAAAATAATGTAACTAATATAGCTAAATAATATACATATGTATCAAAATGTGGCAACATAGGAAGACTATATTCTGGATGACCTATTAATATAGAATTCCAATATGTTATAAAGCATGAACATACAATTGCTACATAAAATAGTACTGTGGTAAGTTTTCCATACCATTTGCTAGAAACTACAAGTTCTTTTTTGTAAAGGAAGGAAGCTCCAGCAATCATAAAAATCTCTTTTAATAAAACTACAATCATAATCCAAAAAGGAATAATTTCTTTAATAGAAAGAATTACAAGAATTGTAAGCTGAGTAGCTTTATCTGCCAATGGATCCATAAGTTTGCCAAAATCAGATATTAAATTATAACGTCTTGCAATAAAACCATCTAAAATATCTGTTATACCAGAAATGGTAAGTACTATAATTGTTGCAATATAATTGTTATTAAGTGAAAATAGTACAATTACTGGTATTAATAAAAATCTTACTATAGTTAAAATATTTGGAACATGTTTAAACATAATATTTCCTCACTTATTTTATATTAAAAATTAAATTTTCTTTATCAAAATTTACAAAAATAGTTTGACCAGCTTCAACATTTTGACGTAATATAAGATCTGAAATTTCATCTTCTATATATCTTTGAATAGCACGTCTTAAAGGTCTAGCACCATATTTTAAATCAGTACCTTTTTCTAGTACAAAATTTTTAGCTTCATTAGAAACTTCCAATTTTATATCCTTATTTTCTAGAGCTTTAGAAGTCGATTTTAATAGTAAATCTACTATTTGTAGCAGTTGTTCTTTTGTTAAACTATCAAAAACAACAATTTCATCAACCCTATTTAAAAACTCTGGTCTAAAAACATCTTTTAAAGCATTTTCTATTTTGCTTTTATCAATAGTTTGCTTAGCAAAACCAATAGAATTATTATTTAGATTAGAACCTGCATTAGAAGTCATTATAATAATTGTGTTCTCAAAACTAACAGTATTTCCTTGGCTATCTGTAAGTTTACCATCATCTAAGACTTGAAGTAAAATATTAAACACATCTGGATGAGCTTTTTCTATTTCATCCAAAAGAATTATAGAATAAGGTTTTCTTCTAACTTTTTCTGTTAATTGGCCAGCCTCATCATATCCAACATAACCTGGAGGAGAACCAATTAATTTAGCAGTAGAATGACTTTCCATATATTCAGACATATCTATTCTAATAATTGAATCTTGATTACCAAACATTTCATAAGCTAAAGATTTTGCAAGTTCAGTTTTACCAACACCTGTAGGACCAACAAATATAAAAGAAGGTGGCCTTTTTGAACTTTGAAGTCCAGCACGATTTCTTCTAATAGCACGAGAAACAGCTTCAACAGCAGTATCTTGACCAATAATATGGTTATGAAGATTGGCTTCTAAGTTAAGTAATTTTTCTGTTTCTGCTTCTGTAATTTTTTTAACAGGAATTTTGGTAGAGTGTTCAATTACTTCTGCAATATCATTTACAGTAAGTTTTGTTAAAACTAATTTTTTATTAAGCTCATCAATTCTTGCTAAAATATTACACTCTGCTGTTTTTAAATCAGCAGCTTTTTGATAATCTTCAATTGAATCAGACTCTACAGCTTCTTCTTTTTCTTCTTGAATTTTTGCTAATTTAGCTTTCAATATTTCAAGTTCATATAATTCCTTATTATTTAAATTTATTTTAGAGCAAGCTTCATCTAAGATATCAATAGCTTTATCAGGTAAAAATCTATCATGTATGTATTTTTCAGACATTTTTACAGTCTTTTCTATAACATCATTAGAAATTTGAACCTTATGAAAATCCTCATAGTATTTTTTTATTCCTTTTAAAATTTCAATAGAATCATCAATAGAAGGCTCTTCGACAAGTACTGGTTGAAATCTTCTTTCTAAAGCAGAATCCTTTTCTATATATTTTTTATATTCCTTTAAAGTAGTAGTTCCTATTAATTGAATTTCACCATTAGAAAGGGAAGGTTTTAAAATATTTGCAGCATTCATGGAATGTTCTGCATCGCCAGCTCCAATAATATTATGAATTTCATCAATAACTAAAATAATATTGCCAGCTTGTTTACACTCATCTATTAAAGCTTTCATTCTTCCTTCAAATTGACCTCTAAATTGAGTACCTGCAATTATAGCAGTCATATCTAAAAGATAAACCTCTTTATTTAAAAGCTTGGCAGGAACATTTTTTTCTGCAATTTTAATTGCTAGACCTTGAGCAATGGCAGTTTTACCAACACCAGGTTCACCAATTAAGCAAGGGTTATTTTTAGAACGTCTATTTAAAATTTGAATTACTCTTTCAATTTCTTTATCACGTCCAATTACAATATCTAATTCGTTTTTTCTAGCCTTATTTGTTAAATTAGTACCATAAATATCTAAAAAGCTTTTTTTCTTTTCTTTAGGTCTTTTTTCGGTTTTAACTCTCTTTTTACCAGAGTTATCATTTTCTGTATCTTTACTAGCAGACGAATTTCCACCAAACATATTAGAAAAAATAGAACCTAAAGGTATACCTCCACCTTGATTTAAGTCTTCTGGATTTATCTCTTCCATATCAATATTTTGAGCAATATCACCAAAAAGGTCTTCAAACTGTTTTGACATATCATTTAATTCGTCTTCAGATAAATTTGCTTGTTTTGCAAGGACTTCTAAAGGGTTAATACCTTTTTCCTTTGCACAATTATAACAAAGCCCTTCCATAGAGCTTTTATCACCATCTACTTTTTTTGTGAAAATTACAGCCATATTTTTATGGCAGTTTGAACATAACATATAAATATCACCTGTCTAAAAATCAATATAAATAATAATACATTAAAAATGTGTAATAGTCAAGCGTAGCTTGACTTTATAGCCAAAAAGTGGTAATATTGCAAGGTATAATAGGAGGAATTTTTAGTGGAAAATTTATTAGATATTTTATTAGATACTTTAATAGATGCTATAAAATTATTACCATTTTTATTAATAGCATATTTAATAATGGAATGGCTAGAACACAAAACAACAAACAAGACAAGACAAGCAATTAAAAAGTCAGGTAAATTTGGACCATTAATAGGAGGAATTTTAGGAGCATTTCCACAATGTGGCTTTTCGGTAACAGCAACAAATCTTTATGCAGGAAGAGTAATAACTTTACGGAACATTATTTGCAGTGTATTTATCAACGTCAGATGAAATGTTGCCAATACTATTATCAGAAGGTGTAAATGGAGTTTTAATATTAAAAATTTTGGGAATAAAAATACTAATAGGAATATTAGCAGGATTTTTAATAGATTTAATATTAAGAAAAAACTATAAAAATGAAGAAAAAGAAGATATAGAAAATCTATGTGAACATGAGCACTGCCATTGTGAAGAAGGAATATGGAAATCAGCAATAAAACATACAATAAATGTATTTATATTTATATTAATAATATCTCTAATATTAAATATAATAATCAAAATAATAGGAGAAGATGCATTAGGAAGCATAATTTCAAATAAACCAGTACTTGGAGCATTAGTTACAGGAATAATAGGATTAATACCAAATTGCGCATCATCAGTAATACTTACACAGTTATATTTATCGGGAGTATTAAACTTATCACTAATGATAGGAGGGCTATTAGTAAATGCAGGAGTAGGACTTCTAGTACTATTTAAAGTAAACCATCATCAAAAACAAAATATTAAAATCGTTTTAACACTTTATGCAATAGGAACAATCTCAGCTATGATGTTACAACTTTTTGAAATGAAAGGATTACTATGAAAAAAATATTATCCACAATAATTATATTTTTTATATTTATTTTAATATATTTTTTGCAATCAAATTTTTTTACATGGTTTAATATTGCAGGAGTAAAACCAAATCTTTTTATAATTTTAGTATTAATAACAGGACTATTTGTAGGAAAAATATATGGTGCAACATTAGGAATAATTTTTGGATTATTACTAGACTTTTTTATTGGGAAAAACTTAGGAATATATGCTATACAACTTGGACTAGCAGGACTTCTACGGAGGAATATACAATAAAAATTTTTCAAAAGATAGTAGAATAACAATAATGTTAATGGCAATGGGAACAACGTTAATGTGCGAAATAGTAGTATATATTTACAAAATTATAAATGGAGCTTCAGTAGAAATAATAGCTTTTTTAAAAATAATTTTAATAGAAATCATTTTTAATTTAATGATAATAATAATAATTTATCCATTAATACAAAAATTAGGAACAAAATTAGAAAAAATATTTAATGAAGATAAAATATTAACAAAATATTTTTAAGCTGAAAAGGAGAGGTCTTGTATGGGCAAAAGAAATTTAAGATACAACATACTTACAGTATTAGTCTATATAATTGGAATAATATTGCTTATTCAGCTCTTTAATTTACAAATAGTACATGGAGAAGAATACAGAGAAAAATCAAGTACAAGACTTACTAGAGAAACAAAAATAGAAGCTGCAAGAGGAAATATATTAGATAGAAACGGAAATATAATAGCAGGTACAACAACACAGTACAGTTTAGAGATATATAAAAGTAAAGTGGATAAACAGGCATTAAATAATACACTATTAGAAGTAACAAGAGTATTAGAAGCAAATAATGACACTTATAAAGATAAATTCCCGGTAACTGTGGAACCATTAGAATTTACAATGCAAAGCCAAGAGGCAATAAATAATTGGCTAGAAGCAAATAAACTTGAAAAAGATTTAACACCAGAACAGGTAATAAATAAATATAAAGAAAAATATGAAATAAAAAATGAAGATATTAATGAAGTAAGAAAAATAATAGGTTTAAGATATGGAATAGAAAAAGAAGGATACAGCAGTATGAGTGCATATGTTATATCTACTAATATATCTAAAGCAAGTGTAGCAATATTTGAAGAACAAAGTTCAAAGTTCCCGGGAATAGCAACATCTACAACACCAAAAAGAAACTATCTAAAAGGTAGTTTAGCATCACATATATTAGGATATATAGGACCAATAAATCAAGAAGAATTAGAAGAGAATGAAGGATATTCAATAAATGATTATATAGGAAAAGCTGGAATAGAGTCTTTATTTGAAAAATATTTGAAAGGCGAAAATGGAAAAAAGCAAACTGACATGACTGTAGATGGAGTTATATCAGCAGAATATGTAACAAAAGAAGCCGTTGCAGG
>CAYMXX010000005.1:0-30754 GCA_964394545.1 uncultured Clostridium sp. | reverse complement strand
AAAGTAAATGAATTATCAAATAATTAGTACTATATTAAGAAGAGCAAAAGCTCTTCTTTTTAAATTTAGTTATCATTATTAGTATTATAAAATTATTTTTGAAAAAGTATATATTTTAAAGTGGTTTCGACCTGATAAATTCAAATTATTTGTTTAAAAAAATACTGAAAGTTAAATTAAAATGTGTTGACAAAAATAAAAAGAACATATAGAATAACATCAGGAATAGATAAATGTAAGGGCAAAATACGTTCGTCCGAGACCTGTTAAAATACAAAAAAAGGAGAAACACAAATGAGAAACCTTGTAACTGTTGGGGCTGTACACACACACACACACACACACAAGTAAATTAATAAACAATAATATAAATAGATATATACGCTATATTTATGTGTTTTTTGTGCAAAAAAAATACATAGATATGGCGTATTTTTGTGCAAGAAATTGAATAATCTCTAATCCAGGTAAATGAAGAATAAAAGGAGGATAAAAAAATGAGAGAAAACAAAAAAGGGATTACGTTAATTGCACTAATTATTGTAATAATACTAATGTTAATATTAGTAGGAGTAACAGTAAGTGTAGCATTAAATGGAGGATTATTTAAAAAAGCAAGAGAAGCAAAAAATAGACAGCAAGAAGAAGAAATAAAAGAACAAGTACAAGTAGCCATGGCAATGTCAATAGATGAAAAATTGATGGAATATGGAAGGGAATATTTCAATCAAAATGGTAGTGATATATCGCAAGAGAGTGTACAAGAAGGTATAGAAAAATTTGGATTAAATTTATACCGGAAATTTGAATATGTATGAGCTAAAAAAATATTTGAACGAAATATTTGCAAATAATAAAAATATTACTATAACAGCAAGAAAAGCAAACAATGCTTTAAATGGTTTAGTAGAAGCGACTGATGATGAGCTAAAAGAAATATATGATGAGTATATAACATATATAACAACTAATAGTCCTAATGATAAAAACAATGCATTAGGTGGTAGCAACTTTAACTTGCTTGTGATTCTTTATCGTTATCAAATAGCTTTTATAGAAATCGAAATAAAAACTCCAACAAAAACATTTATAGTTACATCTTGGGGAGAGATAATAGATTTAGATAATCAAAATCCTGATGAAATGACATATAGAGATGCAATGAGAAAGTTTGAATTTAATGGGCAAACTGATAATTATACTATTCTTAAATATAAAGGAACAGAAAAAACACTTAAATTTCCAAAAACGATTGCTGGTGAAACAGTAACAACACTAGGTGGAGGAAAAAAAGATGGCAGTACTTACAGTGTTATTGGAACAGGATATTTTGAAATATCTTTAGATGAAATCGCTTGGGATGAAGAAAACGATGAAGGAATTGAATTTAAAGAAGAAAATTTTGAAATAATAAAACAAACTTTAGTTGAATATAATGTTAATGGAGCTGGAGATTGTAATAATTTAGACGATTTAAAAGAAATTTTATGTGCCTATGATATAAATGGCCATTGGTATGCAATAGGCAAAGAAACATCTGAAGGAGTGAATTTTATAAATAAAAGTGAAAATCATGGAGTAACAAAAGTTATTATACCAGATAATATAACAAGCATAAAATCATATGCTTTGGGAGAAGATCCATGGTTAACTAGTGTATATATTTCAGCAACAACAATACAAGGAATAGAAAGCAACGGACTTTCTTATGATGTGTTTGAAGGCTCAAACCAAAGTTTAAAAATATATGTAACTACACCAACTGGATGGGGAGAAAGCGATAAAGAGAACGCAGAGACAGAGTTCTTTTACGATGATGGTGGAGGTAGGTATGAAGACCATATATATGAAATTATTTGGAGTGATGAACCAGGATATGTTGCACCATAAATAATCAATAAACTTAATTTATTTCATAAAACAAAGTTAAAAGAATATATTTAAATAGGTTAAATTCAAAGGAGAAATTTAAAAATGAATGTAGCAGTAATAAACGTAAAAGACCTATTTAGGTATATTCTTAAATTTTTTGTTATAGTTTCTATAATTTTTTTTATGGTAAAAGTATTAAAAACAGTAGATTTAAAAAAACAAGAAGATAGCATAAAAGAAAACAGTAACAATATAAAAAAACAAATAAATGAATATTCATTTACAAAATGCTTAGATATTTCAATTCCACTAATGGAATACGGAAAAGAAGAAAATGAAAAAGAAAAAATTTTTACAAATAATAAAATACTTGCAATGGGAGCAAGTGTTATAGATGAGTCAATTTTAAATAATACAGATTTAGTAATAAATAAAAAAGAACTTACAATTGATGATACAGAAGAATTAGTAAATAAAGTAGCAACACTTCCAGAAAATGCTACAACAGAAGCTGTACACGAAAATAATATAACACCAAAAGTAACCTCGTCATATGGAAGTGTGCAAATTAATAATCAAAGTGATTATGAAATTACAGAGGATATGTTAATTCCTGATGTTGAAATTACAAATAAAAAAGATATACTTATATATCATACTCACACATGTGAAAGTTACACACCAAGCCAGCGGTTATGAATATGAAGCAACAGGAAATTATAGAACAACAGATTTAAATTTTAGTGTAGCAAGAGTAGGTACAGAACTTACTAATTACTTACAAGAAAAAGGTTTTAATGTAGAACACAATACAACATATCATGATTATCCTGCTTATTCTGGCTCATATGCAAGGTCTTTAAGTACATTAGAAAGTTTATTAGGAGGTAAAAACACTCAATTAGTTTTTGATTTACATAGAGATGCAGTAGGAAGCAGTAATGAATATGCTCCAACAATTAAAATTGATAATAATTATATAGCCCAAATTATGTTTGTAATAGGCACAAATGGAGGGGGATTAGAACACCCAAACTGGGTACAAAATTTAAAAATAGCAGTTAAAATCCAGGAAAAAGCAAACGAAATGTATCCACGGGCTATTTAGGCCAATAATAATTAGAAATTCAAGATATAATCAACATTTAACAAATGGCTCTAGTATAATAGAAGTTGGAGCAACAGGTAATACAATGGAACAATGCATATTAAGCATGCAATGTTTATCTAATGTACTTGAAGAAATTTGTAAATAACATATGCTCAAAAAATATTAATTTTACTAAAAAACTGTTGTAAAAAAACATTTTAATTGATATACTTATATAGAATTGTTAAAACATTATTGTTTTAGGAGGTATAAGATGGAAGAAGAAAATAAAGATACAATAGAAAAAGATAACGAAGTAATTGAAATTACAGAAGAAAATAATGAAGAAATAAAAATAGCAGATGATGTAGTTTCAATAATTGCAGGTAAAGCAGTTTCAGAAATTTCTGGAGTAGCTGGAATGGCAGGAGGATTTGCTGGTGGAATTTCAGAAGTGCTAAGTGGAAAGAAAAACTTATCAAAAGGTATAAAAGTAGATGTAGGAGAAAAAGAAGTAAAAATAGACGTTAATATAATAGTAGAATATGGAGCAAGAATTCCAGATGTAGCATTTGAAATACAAAACAGAGTTAAAAAAGCAGTAGAAACAATGACAGGGCTAAATGTAACAGCTGTTAATGTACATGTACAAGGTGTTAACATAGCAGAAGATAAACAACCAGAAACAGAACAAGAGAATAATGAAGAAGAACAAAATTAACATACATATAATAAAAAAGGAGAAATAAAAATGAAAGGTTTAGATAAATTTAATTTAGTATTATTTTCAATAATAATTTTAGTAATATCACTATTAATTTGCTTTTTACAATTTGGATGGATTGATGTAATTTCAACTTATAGTGGAATTAGATTATTAGTAGAAAATAACACAGCTGGTAATATTTCTTTAGGACTAGCTATTGTATTAATATTACTATCAATAAAATCAATTTTTTTTAATTCATATTCAAGCGAAAGCAACGGAAAAGATGGAATTTTATTAGAAAATGATAATGGTAAATTATTAGTATCAAGAGATACAATAGAAAGTTTAACAAATACAGTAATAAAATCTTTTGATAGTGCAGAAATAGTTATGACGAAAGTAGAATTAGATGAAGAAAGCCATATAAAAATATATATTACACTATCTGTACATCCAGATGCTGTAATTAAAGATTTATCTTCTAAATTACAAAGCAATGTAAAAGAAGCAATAAAAAAATCATTAGATTTAGATGTTACAGAAGTAAACATAAGAGTAAAAAATATAAGTGTAAAAAAAGAACCACAAATTAAAGAATAAAGGATGTTGAGGTTGAGTTATGGAAAAAATTAAACAATTTCTAATTGATTTTAGGGGTGCAATAATTGGAGGAATAGTAGCTATAGTTGCTTTATTACTAAATCTTCATAAAGCATTAATATTTATTCTAATAGTAATTGCAGGAATTCTATTAGGAAATTATGTTCAACATAATAAAGAATTTGTAAAAGAAAAATTAAAATCATATATAGATAAGCTATAACAGGCTTTATGGAGGAATTTATGAATAGATCACAAACAAGAGAATTAGCATTTAAACTACTATATCAAGTAGAAATACAAAAAGAAATAAATGATGAAGATATACAATTATTTTTTGAAAGCAATAATATATCTTCACAAGAAGCAAAAGAATATATAAAAGACGTAGTAAATGGTACAAGCAAAAATTCAAATAAAATAGTAGACTTAATAAGTAAAAATCTAAAAAAAGACTGGGATATAGAAAGAGTATCAAAAGTAAATTTAGCATTGTTAAAGCTTGCTATTTATGAAATACAATACAAAGAAATTCCATTTAAAGTTGCAATTAATGAAGCTGTTGAACTTGCAAAAACATATGGAGAAGAAACTTCACCAGTATTTATTAATGGAATTCTAGCAAGTATAGTTAAGGAGAAATAAATTGAAAATAGAACCAATTACTGTATCTTACTTAAATAAATATATAAAAGAAAAAGTAGCAGAGGATGAATACTTAAACAATGTGTATGTTAGGGGTGAAATATCTAATTTTAAGCACCACTATACAGGACACATGTATTTTACATTAAAGGACGAGGGTTCTTTAATTAAATGCATAATGTTTAAAAGTTCTACTGCTACTTTGAATTTTGTGCCAAAAGATGGTATGAAGGTATTAGTTTTAGGAACTGTTTCAGTATTTGAAAGAGATGGAATTTATCAAATATATGTAAAAGCAATGAAAGAAGACGGAGTGGGAGATTTATACAAAGAATATGAAGAGCTAAAAAATAAATTAGAAAAAGAAGGTTTTTTTGATAATGAGCATAAACAAAAAATTCCTTTTATGCCAAAAACAATTGGAGTATTAACATCAAAAACTGGTTCAGTTATAAAGGATATTATAAATGTATCTACAAGAAGAAATCCAAATGTTAATATTAGGTTATTTCCAATACCAGTCCAAGGAAAAGGTGCAGAATTGGAGATTGCAGATGCAATAAGAATAATGAATCAAAAAAAATTGGCAGATGTTTTAATTTTAGCAAGAGGTGGAGGCTCAATAGAAGATTTATGGCCATTTAATGAAGAAATAACAGCAAGAGCAATATATAATTCTAAAATACCAATTATTTCTGCTGTTGGGCACGAAACAGATTTTACAATAGCAGATTTTGTAGCTGATTTACGAGCACCTACACCATCTGCAGGAGCAGAACTTGCAGTCCCAGATATAGAAGAAATAAAAAGAAAATTAGAAACATATAATCAAAGATATAAAACATCTTTAAAAAAGAAAATAGAGTTTATGAAATTAAGATATCAAAAATGTATGTCATCAAAAGTTTTTACAGACCCAACTGCAAAAATAAAAGAGCAATATATAAATTTAGACATAATAATAAAAAATTTAGAAAATTTGGCAACAAATAAAATAAAAGACTCAAAAGCAAAATCAATAGAATTAATTTCAAAATTAGATACCTTAAGTCCTTTAAAAACTTTAACAAGAGGTTATTTAATAGCTCAAAAACAAGGAAAAACAATTAAAAGTATAAAAGAGTTACAAAAAGATGACATAATAGATTTGAAATTTATAGATGGACAAAAACAAACTAAAATTATTTAATTATAGAGGAGAAATACACTATGCAAAACCAAAAAAAGAAGATAATTATAATAGTAGTGGCAGTAATTTTAGTAATGCTAATAACACTACTTACAATAATATTAATAAATATAGAAAAAAACAAACAAAAAGAAGTTTCAAATTTAAATCAAAATGCAATAGAAAACAATATTATAGAAAACAAAACAGAAAATACAATAGAAAATGAATTAATTACAAATACAATTGTAGAAGAAACAGAGAAAGAAGAAAATAATTCAACAGCTATTACTCCGGCCAAAGGTGAAGAAGAAGTTACAAAAACAGAAATAGAAAAAGAAGTAAATGATAAAGAAAAAGCAATAAACATAGCAAAAAAAGCTTGGGGAGAAGATAACAATGTATATTTTACATTTGAAACAATAGATAGTAAAGGGAATTATATAGTATATGTAAGAGAAGCAGAAACAACAAGAGCGATAAGTGCATATACAATAAATATACAAACAGGAACATATACTAAAGAATAAATTACCATAACGAATAGATTATTAATAAGGAGGTAAAAAATGGAGAAAGAATTAAACTTTGAAGAAACAATGCAAGAATTAGAAAAAATAGTACAAGAATTAGAAAAAGGAGATTTGAATTTAGACGATTCTATAAACAAATTTGAAGAAGGAATGAAACTTTCAAAAAGCGCAAGTGACTATTTAGAAAAAGCAGAAAAGAAAATAACTGTTTTAATAAATACAAAAGACGAAGAAATAAAAGAAGAAGAATTTTAAAAATATTAATTAGGGGGTAAAAAATGGAAGATATCGAAATAGCAAGACAAGCAAAATTACAAAACATAACAAAAATAGCAGAAAAACTAGGAGTAGAAGAAGAATACCTAGAACAATACGGAAAATACAAAGCAAAAATTTCAAATGAACTATACGAAAAGCTAAAAGATAAAAAAGACGGAAAACTAATACTTGTAACTTCAATTAATCCAACACCATTAGGAGAAGGAAAAACAACAATATCAATAGGACTAGCAGATGGATTATCTAAAATAAATAAAAAATCGATACTTGCATTAAGAGAACCTTCTTTAGGACCTGTATTTGGAATAAAAGGAGGGGCAACAGGCGGAGGATATGTACAAGTTGCTCCAATGGAAGAAATTAATCTTCATTTTACAGGAGATATACATGCAATAACATCGGCAAACAATTTACTTTCTGCATTAATAGATAATCATATTTTTCAAGGAAATGAATTAGGATTTGAAAAAGTAATATGGAAAAGATGTGTAGATTTAAATGATAGAGCATTAAGAAAAGTTCAAATATGCTTATCAGGAGAAAAAAATGCAGTTCCAAGAGAAGATGGATTTGATATAACAGTTGCATCAGAAATAATGGCAATATTCTGTTTAGCAGAAGATATAAATGATTTAAAAAGAAGAATAGGAAATATAGTAGTAGGATATAACAAAAAAGGCGAGGAAATAAAAGCAAAAGACCTAAAAGCAGAAGGCGCAATGACTGTACTTTTAAAAGATGCAATAAAACCTAACATTGTTCAAACATTAGAAAATACACCAGCATTAATACATGGAGGACCATTTGCAAATATAGCACATGGATGTAATAGTGTAATCGCAACAAAAATGGGAATGAAACTTGCAGATTATTGTATTACAGAAGCTGGCTTTGGAGCAGATTTAGGAGCAGAAAAATTCTTTGATATTAAATGCAGATATTTACCAAAAACACCAGATGCAGTAGTGTGTGTAGCAACAATAAAAGCATTAAAATATCATGGTGGAATGCCAATAGAAGATATTAAAGAAGAAAGTATAGAATATCTAGAAAAAGGAATACACAATTTATTAAAACACATAGACAATTTAAAAAATGTATTTGGCTTAAATGTAATAGTAGGAATAAATAAATATATAACAGACACAGATAAAGAAATAGAATATTTAAGAAGTAAATTAGAAGAAAAAGGTGTAAATATAAGTTTAGTAGAAGCATGGGCAAAAGGTGGAGAAGGAGCAATAGATTTAGCAGAAAAAATAGTAGACATATGTGAAAAAAAATCAGATTTTAAATATTGTTATGATTTAAATAATACTATAAAAGAAAAAATAGAAAAAATAGCAACAAAAATATATGGAGCAGAAGGAGTAGAATATACAGAAGAAGCAGATAAAATAATAGATGAGTTAGAAAAAAATGGTTATGGAAATATGCCAGTATGTATAGCAAAAACACAATATTCATTCTCAGATGATGCAAAAGATTTGTTATGCGAAAATCCATTTAAAATACATGTAAAAAATGTAATACTAAAAACAGGAGCAGGATTTATAGTAATACTTACAGGAAATATATTTACAATGCCAGGATTACCAAAAGTTCCAGCATCAGAAAAAATAGATATAGACGAAAATGGACAAATAGTAGGAATATTCTAAAAATTAATTAGAAGTACATAAAAATACCATCTTTGGAGAAAATATTTTTAAAATGAAATTTTCCTTAAAGGTGGTATTTTTTATGAAGAAAATTATAAAGAATAAAAAAAGTATTATTGCTATAATTTTATTAATAATTTCAATAACAGCTTTTTTATTATACAACATATTTTTTAGAGAAGATTTAAACTCTTCTTATGCACTTTCTAAATATGGTTCTAGAAGTGATGAAGTAAAACAAATACAAACAAAACTAAAAAGATGGGGTTATTATTACGGAAATGTAGATGGAATTTATGGTTCACAAACTCTTTCAGCAGTAAAATGGTTTCAATCAAAAAATGGACTAGATGTAGATGGAATAGCTGGACCTAAAACACTATCAGCAATGGGAATATTTTCTTCAAATAGTTCAAATACAACAACTAATTCAAATTCAGATTTAAATTTACTTGCAAGACTTGTATATGCAGAAGCAAGAGGAGAACCATACACAGGACAAGTAGCAGTTGCTTCGGTAGTATTAAACAGAGTAAAAAGTTCATCATTTCCAAACAGTGTATCAGGAGTTATATATCAATCAGGAGCATTTTCTGTTGTAAATGACGGGCAAATAAACCTAACACCAAACGAAACAGCAAAAAAAGCAGCACAAGACGCAATAAATGGTTGGGATCCAAGTTATGGAGCAATATACTATTTTAATCCAAACACAGCAACAAGTGCATGGATTTGGTCAAGACCAGTAACTGTAGTAATAGGAAACCATAGATTTTGTAAATAAAATCAAACAAATTACAATTTATCTAATTATTGACTTTTTGCTAATATATTGATAATATATACCCATAAATGGAGGAAACAAATGATATTATATCCAAATATATATTTAGCAAATGTAAAAGAAATTACTTTAGAGTTATTAAATAAAAATAATATTAAAGGTTTGTTATTAGACGTTGATAATACATTAATTGATTTCGATTTAAAAATATTAGAAGGTGCAAAAGACTGGATTAATAATTTAAAAGAAAATAATATCAAATTATGCATATTATCAAACACTAATAAAATAGAAAAAGTAAAAATGGTAGCAAAAGAATTAGATATACCATATATAAATTTTGCAAAAAAACCTTTTAAAAAAGGTTTTAGGAAAGGAATAGAGGTACTAAATCTACAACAAAATCAAATTGCTGTTGTAGGAGACCAAATAATGACAGATGTTTTAGGTGGCAATAGAATGAAAATGTTTACAATACTTACAAAGCCATTGGGTAAAAAAGATATATTTATTACAAGAGTAAAAAGACCTTTTGAAAATATAATAATAAAAAGTTATTTAAGAAAGGTAAGTAAAGAAAGCGAGAGATAAAGATGTATTTTAATGATGTACATATATTGTATTATGTTTTATTTATATTAATAGGAGGAGTAATAGGGCAAGTTGTAGATTATATAAGTAAATGTTTTATTAAAGAAAGAAAAATATTTTCAAAAGAAAGTTTTAATAAATACAAAAAAATAATGCTTCCAAATTATGTATTAATATTAGGAATAGCAATCGCATATATTTTAGTTTTATATAAATTTGGATTACATACTAATTTTATAGGGAATTTGGACTTAATAAAATATGTAATATTAATACCAATGCTAGCATGTGCGTTTTATGTAGATTTAAAAGAACAAATAATACCAAACAGATTAAATTTATTAATGTTTGAAATAGGATTAGTATTTGTATTTATATATGGATTTACAAATATAAATATTGCTATAAACTTATTACTTGGAATGTTTGCAGGTGGAGGAATATTTTTACTTATAACATTAATTGGTGGACTTATTGCAGGTAAAGAAGCAATGGGAATGGGCGATGTAAAATTAATGGGAGCATTAGGATTATTTTTTGGTTTGCAAAACATTGTTTTAATATCAGTTTTAGCATTTTTAATAGGAGCAATAGGAAGTATTGCTATAATGATAATAAAAAGAAAAGGAACAGATACATACATACCATTTGGGCCATTTATTGTAATTGCATCAGTTATAACAATATTTGTACCATTTAGCATATTGTTTACAATATTAATGAAGATATTCACATTAGGAATGTATTAAAAAAACATAAAATTATTTTTAAAGAAAGGGGTGGATTTATGAATTACAAAATACGTACTTTAAGAGAAAAAATGAAAAGTTTAAATTTAGAAGGAATGATAGTAACCAATCCAATTAATATTAGATACTTGACTAATATTACTTCAGAAGGAACTTTACTAATAACAAGAAAAGAAAACATATTTATAACATATACAATGTACATAGAAGCAGTAAATAGTGTTCTTACTATAAACGACGATATTATAGTAATGGATTATAGAGATATAAGTAAAGAAGATTACGAGAATTTCTTTACATTTTGCGAAAATGTAGGATTTGAAGAAAACCATGTAACATATGAACAATATAAAAACATAAAGCAAAAATATAAAGCAAATAATTTAGTAGAAACAGAAGGAATAATAGAGAAACAAAGAATAATTAAAGACGAAGAAGAAATTGAAAAAATAAAAAAAGCATGTGAAATTACAGATAATTGTTTTACACATTTGTTGAGTTATATTAAAAGAGGAATGACAGAAAAACAAATTGCTTTAGAGATAGAAATGTATTTTAAAACACATGGAGCTGATGGGATTTCATTTGAACCAATAGTTGCAATAGGAGAAAATTCTGCAATACCACATTGGATACCAGGAGATAGAAAAGTAGAGATGGCAGACCCAATATTAATAGATATGGGATGCATATACAAAGGATATTGTTCAGATATGACAAGAACAATTTTTATGGGATGTATATTAGAAGAAATAAAACCAGTATATGACTTGGCATTAAAAAATTTAGAACTTTCAACAAGAGAAATAACAGATGGTTATACCATAAAAACAGCAGCAAATATGGTAGAAAGTGATTTAAAAGTAAATGGATATAATTTAATTCATGCACTAGGACATGGAGTAGGATTAGAAGTGCATGAACTACCATTTGTTAGATTAAAAAATGAAGCTGTTTTTAAAGAAAATATGGTTATAGCAGATGAACCAGGAATATACTTACCAGGAAGATATGGAGTAAGAATAGAAGATACATTACTAGTAACAAAAGATGGGTCAGAAGCATTAACAAAATCAGAAAGAGGATATGTGGTTATATAATTAAAAGCTTGTATTTTTACAAGCTTTTCCTTTACTTGCAAAAAAATGAAAAAAGTAGTATAATATTTACATAATGTGTAAAAATAAGGAGAAGTGTTATGAAATCGTTAGATAATTTAACCTTAATGCAAATAATGGACAAATATAGAGATATAATAGGAGAAGATTTTGAAGATTTTATTTGTACAATATTAAATAGTGAGAGAATTATTCATAATTTTAAAGATGCTATTGATAGTAGAGCAATCAAAAAAAATGATAAAAAAGAAAGAGAAAAAATTGCATATAAAATAATTAAAGAGGTTTTAGAAGATAATAAGTCTAAATTTAATAATGATAACGATTTTAAGAGAAAAATTATTGCAGAAATAATTAGAAAATATCCTGAAAGAATAAAATCAGGAACTAAACAAGAAATGAAAAAATTTGTTTTAAATGGGAATCCTATTGAAGCATATGAATTTCCAAGTGGAAAATACATAGGAATGACTGAATATCAAATCATAACAGAAGATGATAAAAAAAGTGTAGATTCAATATATGATGAAAAACAGAGAAAATTATTTAAATCAATAATTGATACTATTGCACTACCTGATATAGATTCAATATTTAAATCAAAATATGCTAAAACTGCTCTACCTGTAATGATGAGAAATATTGCAATTCAATATTTTATAGATAATAAAAGAATGACTGTACGAGAGTTTAAAAAACTATATGAAGAAGATGAAATTGTAATTGATGATGATGATAAGAAAGCAGAAGAAGAAATTATAGAATTGGCAAAAGAATATATTACAAATAATTTTCAATTAATAGATAGAGAAGCATTATTATTAAATACAGCAGCAAAATTAATGTTGGGACTTAAAGTATGTAGTGGCGAGAAAATAAATAATGTTTTGCCAATACAACTAGATGAAGAAGAAAAAAGAGAAAAAGTAGAGAACAGCATATTATCTTTAAAAAGAATTTATAGAGAATTATTAAAAGGAAAATACAATGTTGAAACACATGCAATAACAGATGATGATGGAAATATAATTATAGAAACAGATGTAAAAGATTTAGAAAAATTTTTGTTAAGATGTACAGATACAAAATATCTTTCTGATTTATATATAAATAAATTGCGTGAAAATTTAGCAAATGGAGTTTTTCCAGAAGATTTAGAAGAATTAAAAATAGCAGGTGTTGGTCTAGAAGATGTAACAAATATAGTAAACAACTATGAAGGAGAAGAAAACGAAGAAAACAAAGAAAAACTTTTAGCTTCAGCAAATGCTTTTGTAAAATATCTACTAAGAAATAGTGATGTAAAAAAAGAAGATGTTATAGATTTATACATAAATGGTAATGTAAATTTAGAATTAATAAAAACAATGGAATTAGACGAATTGCAAAAAGAATATTTTGACACTAGATTTGTAGAGCTTTTTGGAGAAGACGTATATTTAGATACTCCAGAGTCAAATGCAAAATTAAAAAGATATGGAAATCTATATGCTATGCTAAAAGAACAAAATCAAATAGATACAACAACAGACGATTTAGTAGAAAAGCTTTCTACTATGTTTGGTGAAGAATTTATACCAAATATAATGGGGGAATTATATAAAATAGGAGTTGCAAATATAGAAGAAGCCTTACAATGGTTAGGTGGAGAATTTTTAAATGAGCAATACAAACAAGAAAATTTAAAGCCAGTTGAAATAAGAAATTTGTATGATAGTGGAATAATAAAACATGATGAATTAGTTTCAATGATTAAATTATTAAAAGACAACACAGAAAAGTTTATGGTAATTAGTAGTTTGTTTCCAGAGCAAGAAAGTATTGATATAAGACAAGAACTTTCAGAAAGATGTCTTGATTTAGGGGAAGGAGCAAAAGAAGAAGACAAGGGAGGAAAAAGAAGAAAAAGAGATGAAAAAAGTAAAGATTACAACAAATATATTACAGACCCTGTTTCAAGATTTATGTTGATGAAATTATTGGATAAAGAGTACTCTTTTAAAATGACTTTAGATGGACATGCAGTAATGTATTTGCCAGAGTATGAAAAAGTAATAATAGAAAAAATGCTAGATAAAAACGGAAAACCATATTATGGCGCTGCTACATATGTTTTAGATGCAGATTATTTTGAGAGGAATAAAAGTGCAATAGTAGAAACGGACAAAATAAGAAGAGGCAAATTAAGTGGAAATTTATCATCAAAATCAGTAGAAAAATTAATACATTCAGCAACAGGATGGGGCAAAGGAATGAAAGAAATTTTTGGAATAAAGGAAGAAACTAAAACACCAGAGGAATTAAATCAAATAGAAGAAGCAATAAAAGCAGTAGAAGAAAGCAGAACGAGATTTGAAGGGAAATAACATGATAGAGTTTTTAGAATATAGTAATAAATTTAAAGAATTATATATAGGAAAAAATACAATTAACAAAATTATTGAAGAATACAAAAAATCTATTATAAAAAATGAAACAGTAATTACCAAATTATATAATATTGATAAAAAATATTGTGACATAGAATTTAATATAGAAAAAATAATAGAGTTATTAGAAATGTATAAAAAAGAAGAACCAATAGAAGATATAAATAAAAAGCTTGTATGTGTTACATATTATGCAAATCCATATATAACTATAAATTTATGTATTCAATCATTGTTAAAAAAGACTGCAATAATTGCATTAACAGAAGATGGACTAACAGAAACTAATATGATTTTAATTAAGATTTTTAATCAAGTGTTAGAAGATTTTAAAATATGCAAAATGATAGAAACGAAAGCACTTAATAAAGAAGAAAAAACATATATTTTATCACATCAAATAAATACAATATGCGTTGGAAATACAAATACATATTGGTATTTTAAGAAAAACAACAAAAAGCAATTAAATTATATTAAGTTTAAAAATATGGCAATATATAGTGATGATAATGATTATTTAGATTTACAATTAGAATTATATAAGTATGCTGTAAAAAATGGAATAGAAGCAGAAATATATGATGACTTAGAAGAATTTATAGAATGTACGGAAAACAACAATGAGTTAGAATTTATAATAGCATTTGTAAAAGATGAGAAAGTAAAAGAAAATTTGAAAGAAAAGTTAGAAGAAGAAAAGCTATATATTAATAAAAATCCATTTAAAAATGAGAGTTTTAAAATAGATATAGTATAATACTTGATTTTTTCCATAAAATATATTAAAATAAAAAAGATTTATAGTAAAAAAATAGAAAAGAGGTATAAAATATGGCAGAAGTTTATATGGCAGGAGATGTAAGAAACGGAACAACATTTGAATTAGATGGTTCAGTATTTAAAGTAGTAGAATTTCAACATGTAAAACCAGGAAAAGGAGCAGCTTTTGTAAGAACAAAATTAAAAAATGTAATAACAGGAGCAGTTTTAGAAAAAACATTTAATCCATCAGAAAAATTACAAGGAGCAGAAATTGAGAAAAAAGAAATGCAATACTTATATGATGATGGAGAATTATATTACTTTATGGATAATGAAACATATGATCAATTACCATTAAACAAAGAAGATTTAGGAGATACTTTAAAATACTTAAAAGAAAACATGATAGTAAAAATATTATCATTTAAAGGAAAAGTATTTGCAGTAGAACCACCTATATTTGTTGAATTAAAAGTTACATATACAGAACCAGGATTTGCTGGAAATACAGCAGGAGCAGGACAAACAAAACCAGCAGAATTAGAAACAGGACACACAATAAACGTACCATTATTTGTTAACACAGATGATGTAATTAGAATAGACACAAGAACTGGCGAATATATGGAAAGAATTTAGAACTGAAAGGAAAACAATAATGTCTAACTTAAATGTAAAATTCAAAAAAATTTTGGATGATTTAGAAAAAAACATTCAAAATAAAGAAGATTTAGAATATATTAAAGTACAAATTTTTAACTTGTACAATATGTTTTTTGACGAAATAAGCAGAATGGAAGAAATGTCAGCAACAAGAATGGAAACATTAGCACAATCACAAGCAGTATTACAAGAAAGAGTAGAAAAACTAGAAAATCAATTAAAATCAATGGAAAAAGAACTTTATATTGATGATGAAAGCGATTTTGCTATAACATGCCCATATTGTAATGCAGAATTTGTAGTAGATTATGATGAATTAAAAGAAGAAATACAATGCCCAGAATGTAATAATATAATAGAATTAGACTGGGGAGAAGAATGTGAAGACCATTCTGGCTGCTGTGGACATGACTGTTCGCATTGTAACCATGATGATGAAGAAGATATGTAAAAGGCGTTTTTATGAAGCCTTTTTTTATTAGGAGGTATTTATGCAAAATAAGATGTTATACAAAATACAGAAAGAAAAGCATAATGAGAAAGAATTAAAGAAGATAATTTCGGAATATCCAGAAATAAGGTTTGTTTCTCTTATGGGAATTGACTTATATGGAAATGGTACAGAAGAGAAAATACCAATAAATGCATTTTTAAAAAATATTAATGATTTCTTAGAAGGAATAGCTGTACAAACTGATGGATCTTCTGTTGCATTACCAGGAATTGCAACATTGAATGATGCAAAAATAGATATGATAGTGGATAAAGAAAGTGATTGGTTTATAGATTATAACTATTCTCTGCTAGATGAACAAACAAATAAACCAATTGGAACAATAATAATACCAGCTTTTTTAAAGCATGGGGGAATTGATGTAGATTCTAGGAGTATACTTAATAGAGCAGAGGAAACATTTAAAACTGAAATACTAAAACTAATAAAAGAAAATCCTAATAGTATAAAAAATATGAATATTGAAGTGGAAGACATTAAACAGATAGAATTAGATACGGCATCAGAATTAGAATTTTGGGTAAAAACACCAAATGACAAAGCTGAAATAGAAGCATTAACAACTTCTGAATGTTTACAAGAACAGTATTGGACCAAAATAAATGGTCCTGTAAGAACAGCACTAGAAAAAACTTTAATTTATATGGAAAAATATCAACTAGAACCAGAAATGGGACATAAAGAAGTGGGAGGAATAAAAGCAAAATTAGATAATAATGGAAAATATAATCATGTAATGGAACAACTAGAAATAGATTGGCGTTATTCTAAACCGATGCAAACTGCTGATAATCAAATGTTTATAAAGAATTTAATTCAAGAAATTTTTATAATAAATGGTTTGGAAACAACATTTATGTCAAAACCAATAGATGATGTAGCTGGTAATGGAATGCATTTACACTTGGGAGCAAAAATAAGATTAAAAGATGGCAAAAAAGTTAATTTATTTAACGGCAATGAAGGGGAATTTTTAGGTAAGTTTGGATATGGTGCACTAATGGGAATGTTAAAAAATTATGAAATAATGAATCCTTTTATATCATCAACACATGACTCACTAAAAAGACTAAAACCAGGATATGAAGCGCCAGTTTGTATAGTTACTTCATTAGGAGTTAACCCTAAAATTCCTTCAAGAAATAGAACAGTTTTAATATCATTAATAAAAGATTTAGAAAACAAAATGGCAACTAGATTTGAGTTAAGATCTCCAAATCCAAAAACTAATATTTATTTAGCAACAGCAGTTTCATATATGGCAATGCTAGATGGAATAAAATATGCAATTACTAAGGATAAAACGGAAGAAGAACTATTAAATGAATTATCTAAAAAATATGGCGAAGAAGCTGATTATTTAGAAAATGAAAGAGAATATCGAAGTGAAGAAGATGTATTTGAATATTATAGTTCAGGGGAAAGAGATAAATTGTTTGGAATAGCACCTAAAAGTGTATATGAAAACATCGAAAATTTAGATAAATACAAAAATAAAGTTGAAATACTAAAATGTAATAATGTTTTTAATGATAAAATTATAAATTCATTTAAAATATCTGTTATAAAAAGATGGAAAGAAGAATTATGTAAAAGAATAATAAATGAATACACATCCGAAATTAGAGAATATAAGTTACTACATAATACAGAAAAAGCATTAGATAATGATTTAGCAAATTGGTCTAAAATAAACGAAATAAGAAAATATATAGCAAAAGATTCTACTCATTATAAATGTTTATTTACAAGAATAAAAGAAGCGATTAAAAATGAAAAATATAAAGAAGCATCAAACTTATCTATTGAATTGGAAAATGAAATTGATAAATTAAGAAAAGCATATAGTGATTATAGAAAAAATATATTAGATTTATAATTAAAAATAATTTAAAGGATTGACGGCTTTGCCGTCTTTTCTTATTGCAAAATGAAGATGAGGACCAGTTGTAGCACCATTTGTAGGATTTCCATTGCTGTCTTTATAAGGATTATTACTAACCCCGTAAACGTTTTTAGGACCAACCTTTGCAATAATTTGACCTTGACTTACTACTTGTCCAACATATACTAAAAAATCTGGAGATATATGAGAATAAACAAAAACAAGATTTCCAGATTCTATTTTTACAGTAAAACCGTTAGCTCCATAAAAACCTAAGTAAGATACTATACCACTAGAAGAAGAAATAATATTTGAACCAGTTGGTACAGCAATATCTATTCCACCATGATATGAACCAGCACCAGAAGTAGGAGCATTTCTATAACCAAAGCTAGATGTAATATTAGTATAACCAGGAACAGGCCAAACAAGGTTAGATGTTGAGATGTATAAGTAGTTCGATTGATTAGAATTAGGCACATATGATATAACATAACCTGATGAACTAAAAATAGGAATAAAAAAACATAAACTAAAAATTAAAATAACAAGAAAAACTATAGGTAAAGAATAAAAAGAATTAAAATTCATAAGACCTCCAAAAAATATAGATAATAAAATATTTTAGAAATAAAATTAAATTATGTATTGAATAGTAAAAAATAAAGAGTTAATAGTATAAAAAAGTTTTTAAGTTTCCCCATTAAATAACAAATATACATTTAACTCTTTAATAATTATGGCAGGGGTAGAAGGATTCGAACCCTCACAGGCGGTTTTGGAGACCGATGTGCTACCATTGACACTATACCCCTAAAACAAAGTACTTATTTATATTAGCACATATTTTAATTATATGCAAGTAAAAAACAGCAAATTCTATTAATTATAAAATTATTTATGAAAAAAGTATATATTTAAAAGTTCCGTTCTTCAAGGCGTTTAAGATACTACATAATCAAATGAAAGATACACATTCTAAGATGGAGAAAAATTTAAATTCAACAGGTCAAACTCACTTTGAAATATATACTTTTTTCATAAATGAGTCCATAATATCAATAAAAAAATAGCAAAACTAAAAATAAAAGATATTGACTTGTACGAACTTATGTTCTATAATTACATTGGTGATAATATGGAAAGAAAAATTATGCATATAGATGTAAATAACGCATTTTTATCTTGGTCAGCTGTAGATTTATTAAATAAAGGAGAAAAAATAGATATAAGAACTATTCCAGCAATTATAGGAGGAGACGAAAATAGAAGGTCTGGAATAGTTTTGGCTAAAAGTAATGTAGCAAAACAATTTGGAATTGTAACGGGAGAAACCATATATCAAGCAAGAAAAAAATGTCCAAATATAAAAGTTTTTCCAGGAAATTATAAAATATATAGAGAATATTCAAACAAACTATATAATCTTTTACTAAATTATACAGACGAGATAGAAAGATATTCAATAGATGAATGTTTTTTGGATATGACTAATTTTTTAATGAACTCTACATTAGAAGAAAAAGCAAAAGAAATACAAAAAAGAGTAAACGAAGAACTAAGATTTACCGTAAATATTGGATTGAGTAGTAATAAATTATTGGCAAAGATGGCTTCTGATTTTGAAAAACCAAATAAAATACATACATTGTATCAAAACGAAATTCAAACAAAGATGTGGCCTTTGCCAGTAGGTGAACTATTTATGTTAGGAAGAAAAAGTGTTCCTAAATTATATAATATGCATATAAAAACAATAGGAGAATTGGCAAAAGCAAATTTAATAGAATTAACCAATAAATTTGGAAAGCATGGAAAAATAATGTGGGAGTATGCAAATGGAATAGATAATTCGCAAGTAATATATAAATATGAACCACCTAAAAGTATTGGAAATTCTACAACTCTAGTAAGTGATGTAAATAACATAGAAAATTTAAATGAAATATTATTAACATTAGCAGAGTATGTAGCATATAGATTAAGAAAATATAAAATGACTGCAAATGTTGTAAATGTAGGATTAAGAACAAAAGATTTTAAAGACTTTTCTCATCAAAAGAAGTTAGATTATGCAACTTCAAACACAAAAGACATTTATTTAAATGCAAAAGAGCTATTAAAGGAAATGTATAAAGGAGAAGAAATTAGATTAGTAGCTTTAAGAGTAGATAAATTAACAAATAAAAATGAAACACAAATTTCATTATTTGAAACAGAAAAAGAACAAAAACAAGAAAAATTAGATGAAGTTTTAGATAAATTAAAAGAAAAATATGGTTACGAAAAAATTACAAGAGCTGGTAAAATGAAGATAGAGAAAAACATAAAATTAAAGTAATAATAATGTAATGTTTTTGTAACACAAATGTAATATTATAAAAAATCAATACATATTGACTTTGAATATTGGTTAATATAAAATATTTTTAAATTGAAAAAACGGCATACATTTTTTTTAGGCAAAAGGAGATACGCAAGTGTTGTAACCCAAGTAGCTGTAAGTGTATAACCAACAATGTACAAAAGAAAAATATAAGGAGTAATAGTTGTTTTAAAGGGGGCACACACATGCAAGTTATAAAAAGAGACGGAAGAATATCAGAGTACAATGATGAAAGAATTATTAAAGCTATAACATTAGCAATGTCACACACAACAGGTGGTGTTGATATAGACTTAGCTACAAAAATAGCAGATAGTGTAAGAAATCAATTAAAAGATAAGGTACAAGTATCTGTTTATGAAATTCAAGATATAGTTGAGAAAAAATTAATGGGCTCTTCTAGAAAAGAAGTAGCACAAGAGTATATTACATATAGATACAACAGAGACGTTGCAAGAAAAGCAAAATCAAAAGATATGTTTTTAGAGATTATAGAGACAAAATCTAATGATGTTACAAGAGAAAATGCAAATATGAATGCAGACACCCCAGCTGGTATGATGATGAAATTTGCATCTGAAACTACAAAACCTTTTGTTGATGATTTTTTATTATCAACAGAAGCAAGAACTGCAATAAAAAATGGATATATTCATATACATGATAAAGACTATTATCCAACAAAAAGTTTAACATGTTTACAACATCCATTAGATAAAATTCTAGAAAATGGATTTAGAGCAGGGCATGGAAGTTCTAGACCTGCAAAAAGAATAGAAACAGCAAGTATAATTGGCTGTATATCATTAGAAACTGTACAAAACGAAATGCATGGAGGACAAGCAATTCCAGCATTTGATTATTATCTTGCTCCATATGTAAAAAAGACATTTGTAGAAGAAATAAAAAAATTAGAAAAAGTAGTTGATGAAGATTTATCAAAACTTTATGACTACAAAATAGAAGATTACATCAAAAAAGATACAAAAGATTTAAAAGGTGATAAAAAATACATACAACTTGCAATAAACAATACAGTAGAAAGAGTTCACCAAGCAATGGAAGCATTTATTCATAATATGAACACAATTCACTCAAGAGGAGGAAATCAAGTTGTATTTAGTTCTATAAATTATGGAACAGATACATCTGCAGAAGGAAGATGTATAATTAGAGAAATGCTTGCATCAACAGAAAAAGGCGTAGGAAATGGCGAAACTCCAATATTCCCAATACAAATTTGGAAAAAGAAAAGGGGAGTAAATTACTTACCACAAGACAAAAATTATGATTTATACAAATATGCTTGTAAAGTTACAGCAAGAAGATTTTTCCCTAACTTTATAAACTTAGATGCTACATTTAACCAACATCCAAAATGGAGAGAAGATGACCCTAATAGATATTATTATGAATGTGCAACTATGGGATGTAGAACAAGAGTATTTGCAGATAGACATGGAGAGGACACATCAATAGGTAGAGGTAATTTATCATTTACAACAGTAAATATTGTAAAAATAGCAATAGAGTCAGCAAGAGAAGCACAAGAAAATTTAGGAATAAATTTTGAACTTGGAAAAGGTAGCGAGCAATACATGACAGAAAAATACAACAAGGAAGTTAAAAAAATATTCCTAAACAAATTAGAAAAATATACAGATATTGCAGCAAGACAATTATATGATAGATATAAATTCCAATGTAGTGCAGTTGCAAAACAATTTCCACTACTAATGTCTGGATTATGGCAAGGTAGCGAAAACTTAAAACCTAATGATAGAGTAGAGCCAGTATTAAAACATGGAACTTTAGGACTTGGATTTATAGGTTTGGCAGAATGTTTAACAGTACTTACAGGTAAACATCATGCAGAATCAGAAAAAGCACAAAAATTAGGAATAGAAATAATTACACAAATGAAAGAATCATGTGACAAATATTCAGAAAGATATGACTTAAACTATTCTGTACTTGGAACGCCAGCAGAAGGGTTATCTGGAAGATTTACAAAAATGGATAGAAAAGAATATGGAACTATATTAGGAGTAACAGATAGAGATTATTATACAAATAGCAATCATGTTCCAGTATGGTATAAATGTACAGCAGAGCATAAAGCAAAAATAGAAGCTCCTTATCATGAACTAACAGCAGGAGGACATATATTCTATATAGAATTAGATGGAGATGCTACACACAATCCAAATAGTGTAGAAGCAGTTGTAGATTTAATGGATAAATATAATATGGGATATGGTTCTATAAATCACACACGTTCTAGATGTTTAGACTGTGGATTTGAAAATTCAGATGCAAATTTATTAGTATGTCCAATGTGTGGTGGAGAAAATATAGACACAATTCAAAGAATAACAGGATATTTAGTAGGAACAACATCTAGATGGAACAAAGGAAAATTAGCTGAGCTACACGATAGAGTAACTCATACAGGAAATAATAACAAATAATTGGGAGATGACTAAAATGAAAATAGCTGGTTTTTATGATGAAAGTATATCAAATGGATTAGGATGGAGAGCAGTCCTATTTGTAAGTGGCTGCCCACATCATTGCCCAGGTTGCCATAATAAAGAAGCGCAAGATTTTAATTATGGAGAAGAATTTAATGAAGAAGAAATTTTAGAAAGAATAAAGGAAAATTCAATTTTAAATGGAATAACTATAAGTGGAGGGGAACCTCTATGTAAAGAGAATATTCCAGGAGTTTTAAAATTTATAAAAGATGTAAAAGAGATAAGACCAGAATTTAATGTATGGTGCTATTCTGGATATACGTTAGATCAGCTTATAGATAGAAACGACGAAGAAACAAATAAATGCTTAAATGAAATAGATGTATTAGTAGATGGTAGATTTGTAGAATCAAAAAAAGACCCTACATTAAAATTTAGAGGATCAAGTAATCAAAGAATATTAGATTTAAAACCAAGCTTGCAAACACATAAATTTATAGAATATAAATTATAGCTTTTAAGATTATTTTAATAAAATACATATAAAATAATCTAAATAATATAATACCCTGCAAGGGTTACAAAAAATATTTAATTAAATAAAAGGAGAGTGCTTATGGAAGAGAACGTAATTAAAGAAGAAAAGAAAAAATCTGTTTTTTCAAAAAAAGAAGTATGGATTTCTGGTATAATAGGTTTACTACTAGGTAGTGCAATAATGGTATTATTATATGTTGTAGGAATACTGGGATTTGGGAACAAAAATGTATTAACAGTAAAAGGTGGAAGTATAAAACAAAATGAACTTTATAAAGAAATAAAAAAAGTATATCCTGTAAATTATGTTTTAGATTTGGTTGATAAAGAAATATTAAAAAATAAATATAATCTTACAGATGAACAAAAAATAGAGGTTGAAGAACAAGCAGATGAGTATTTAACAACATACGAAACATATTATGGATATACAGAAGAAGAATTTTTAAGTGAAAATGGTTTTTCAACAAAACAAGAATTTATTGATTATTTAACTTTAAACTATAAAAGAGATTTGTATTACATAGATTATTTAAAAACAAAAATAGAACAAGAAAAAATCCAAACATATTATGATGAAAATGTATATGGGGATATAAATACAAAACATATATTAGTAGAAGTAAGCGATGATGTTACAGAAGAGCAAGCTCAAGCAAAAGCAAAAGAAATAATTGCAAAATTAGATTCTGGAAAAACATTTGAAGAAGTTGCAGAAGAATATGGAGACCAAATAATATTTGAAGATTTAGGGTACAACGGATTTAATTCAAGTTTAGTAACAGAATATGTAGAAGCAAGTAAAGAATTAGAAAATGGAGCATATTCAAAAGAACCTGTAAAAACAGATTTTGGTTATCATGTAATATATAAAGTAGACCAAAAAGATAAACCATCTTTAGAAGAAGCTACAAATGATATAATAAAAATTTTAGGTAAAGATTTAGAAGCAGAAGACACATATATAAAATATAAAGCTTTAATACAATTAAGAGAAGAAAACAAATTAAAATTTAAAGACAGTAAATTTAAAGAAGAATATAAAGAATACTGTGACGAACTAAACGGAACAGAAGCAGAATAAAAAATACTATAAAAGCACCATATTTGAAGTGTATTTACAGTTCAAATATGATGTTTTTTTATATTTCATTTATATTACAAGAGTGTTACAGTTAATTGAAAAAAGATAGAAATAATTGAAAAAAATTTATGTCATATGCTAAAATAAATTATATAGTGTTGAAAAATGGCAAAATGTAATTTTAAAGGGGAAAATATGAATAAAGTAATAACAGTTGTAGGTGTAATAATTTGTTTAATATTTATACCTATTTTAATAATAAATACAATTTTAATAGTAAAATCATACATTAATCCAGATACGGCACCTGATTTTTTAGGATATAAGCCATTTATAGTGCTTTCTGGCTCAATGGAACCAACAATAAATACAGGTGATATTGCAATAATAAAAAAGTGTAAAGCAGATGAAATAAAAGAAGGAGATATAATTGCTTTTAGGAGTGGCAAGTCTGTTATAACACATAGAATAGTAGAAATAAACAATAGTGATAGTGAATCTAAACTAGTTACAAAAGGTGACAATAATAATTCAGAAGATAGATATCCAGTAAATTTAGAAACTGTTGAAGGAATATTTGTATATAGAATACCTAAACTAGGAAATTTTGCAATGTTTTTACAAACAACATTAGGAACAGTAATATTTATTTCAATACCTTTTATATTATTTATAATATTTGACGTAGCTCAAAGAAAAAAGGATAATAAAATACAAAAACAAAAACAAGAAAAATTAGAAAAAGAAGTAGAGGAACTTAAAAAAAAGAATAATTAAGTTTTTAATGTTTGCCAAAAAGCAAAATTGAAATAGCATAATACAAAAGAGGGGGTGAATCTACAAATGAAAAATAAAACATTAAGATTAGGATTATTAGTAATATTATTAGTTGCAATAACTATGAGTATTATTTCTGGAACACTAGCAAAATATGTAGAAAACGTAACAGCAACAGATAGTGCAAGAGTTGCAAAATTTGAATATGAATTGACAGGAATGAATAAAACTACTCAAACTATTAATTTATTTGATACAACAGAAGATTCTGGAATACTTACAAATTTAAATAACGATAACAAAAAATTAATAGCACCAGGAACAAATGGCGATTTAACAGTTACATTAAAAAATACAAGTGAGGTTTCTATAAGTGCAGGTTTTACATTAGAAGAAACTAACGAAAATAATATTCCAATTGTTTATGGTTATAATGAAAATTATTATTCAAGTGTAATACCAAAAGATGCATCTGTTACAGTGCATAATGGAGAAAGTGCTATACAAATAGAAGGAAATCTAGAAGATTTAGCTACAGCCATAGGAAGTGCAGCCACTGTTCAACAAAATCAAACAAAAAGTATAAGCTTAACATGGGCTTGGGCATTTGAAGGTGATGGAACAACTCAAAAAGATGAAACAGATACTACCTTAGGAAAAAATGGAACAGCAACAGTTCAATTACAAGTAAAATGCAATGTTACACAAATAGACTAATAAAATTTATTCTAGGCAGAAAAAAATCTGCCTAGATAAAAATTTTTTACATAAGAAATGTATAAACATTTTTTATGTAAGAAATGTTTAAGGAGATATATAAATGATTACAAAGGAGAAAGAAAATTTAAAACAATATACAAAAAAAGAAAAGTATGAAAAAAAGCTAACTATTGACGAAGTAAATGATAAATATTCTAAAAGATGGAAATTTGTAATTTATTCAATTATATTAATATTTATAATACTTTCCCTAATAGTAGCATACATATTAAATGTTTTTAATATGGCAATATATAATCCATATGAAACAAAAATAATAAATATTTATAGCGAAGATAAGAATTGGTATAAAAACGAAAACATTAATTTATTTCAAAACATAAATAAAAATGGAGAAAAAATAATATGGCCAGGAGCAAGTGGAAGTTACAGCTTTATAATAAACAATAAATCAAGCCAAGATATTTATTATAAATTTAATATGCAAGACAAAAATGAGGATAATATAAATATTAAATATAGGCTTAAAATGAACAATACATATATTCTAGGTGATGAAACCACATGGCTTTCGATAGAGAATATGAATATTGATAATATTTATGAACTAAAAGATTCAAAAACTATTTATACATTAGAGTGGAAATGGGAATACTCTAATAATGATACCCAAATATCTAAAGAAGGTTTAGCTACATATACAGTATATATTGACATATATTCAAAACTTGAAGGAGAAAATTTATGGAAATAGCTAAAAAAATATTGAATTCAATATTAATAGGTATAACTATTTTAATAATAATTTTTAATTTATATGTTTTATATAACAAAGAAATATTAAAAAAAGATGTTGTAAAAATAGTTGGGTATTCAGCATTTATAATAGTATCTGGTAGTATGGAACCAACAATAAATGTATATGATTTAATAATTATAAAAGAAAAAAATGTTTATAATAAAAATGATATAATTACATATAAATCAACAAATAATTCGATTATAACACACAGAATTATAAAGATAGAAAATAATTTATTGTATACAAAAGGTGATAATAATAATATAGAAGATGAACCAATAGAAACTACTCAAGTGTTAGGAAAATTAGTATATAAAATTAATGGATTTGGAAAAATAGCTACACTGATAGGTTCTCCTATAGGAATAGCAATATTTTTAGCAATTTTATATTTTATAGTAAAGGGAACTATACTTTTGAAAAAATAAGGTAGGTGAAAAATGTGAGAAAAGGAAGACATGCAAAAAATAGAATTACATTATTTGGAAACAACAAAGGAAAACATAGCAAAGACGAACTAGTAGTATATAATCCATTATATGCTAGAATTAGTGCTTGTGTTAGCTCACTTGCTATTGCAACTTCATTTTTTGCATGTATTTCTTTTGGAAAATATAAAGGAACTCTTGCATCAAGTGATACAGCAAGAGTTGCTAAATATGTACTTAAATTAGAAAGTGACCAAAATAAAATAGAACGGATTTGTGCCAGAAAGCTATAAAAATATATATTTTAATGTTTCAAATTTTGAACAAAATAGAAGTAAAGGAACAATAAATAATGAAGTTGCACTTAGGTATCGTATTAATATAAATTTACCCGAAAATGCAAATTTACCATTAGATTATGAGCTGTTTAGAATTGAAAATGGAACGGAAACAGAGATTACATTAGAGAATGGAAAATCTGCTTGGGTAGAAGTAGCAACAGAATGTGAAATTCATGAATATAGACTATACATAAAGTGGAGAGATGGAGAAAAAGACATATCATATAAAAACTTAACGGATAATATTAAGATTTCAATAGAATTAGAACAAATAGACTAGATGAAAGGTTTGAATTGATTTTTTATGAAAAACAGTAAAAAAAGTTATATATTTTTTTTAATTATATTAATTTCACTAATAAGTGTAATATGGTTTTTACAAATTTCAAAAGCAAAATATAAGGAGCGAACAGAAATTAATTTAGAAATTACTTCAACTCCTTTATATTTTGAACATACAGGTACAGATGTTAATATTCCATACAACAATAATAATGCAGCATTAGATTTAACTATTCATAATTATATTAATAATAACTATACAATAGAAAATATAAATTATACAATTTCAATAAATAATAATAACTATAATTTTTCAATAAATGAAGTTGAAGCTACAGAAAATTCTATACCATTAATACTAGAAGGGGGAACAAGAAATTCAGAAACAATAGGTATAAAATTTAATAGGATAAGTACAGATAATGTTCCAGAAAATGAAAAAATTACTATACAAATATCAACAGAATATCCATATATATATACAAGTTCGTTTGATGTAACAATTACTAATGGAGCAATAGATGTTGAGGGGAATCCTACAAATTGGACAAAGGATGATGTAACACTTACTATAGTTCCAACAACAGAGGGAACAGAACTTACAGAGTATTCTTTTGATAATGGAACATCTTGGACCACAAGTCCATCAAAGATATATACAGAAAATACAGACAATATTAAGATATATGCAAAAGACGATATAGGGGGAATATTAGGACCAGTTGAAATTGATATAACAAAAATAGATAAAACAGCTCCTCAATTCAATATTGTAAAAGATATAGAATATAATATAGACGAAACTGAAAAACAAGTTGATACTTTAATTTCATATCTTAATGAACCTGAAAGTGTTTTAAAAAATATAACTGCAACAGATAATCAAAGTGGTATTTCAGATATCGGAATAAAATGTTATAAAGACGAAACAGAAATATCAACAACAGATTGTTTTACTAATATTGGTAGATATACAGTTACTTATGAAGTAAGTGATGAGGTAGGAAATGTAACAACAATAAACAGAGAAGTATTAGTAAGATGGCCACTTGCAGGTAAATATATTTCTACGTATACAGAAAAAAGTGGTATTGGAATTATGGGGACAGGAAAAGCAATAGATTCCAGTAAAGATGGATTATGGAAAGATGATGAAGAAACAGGATTAGATGAAACTTTACCTTTTGCAAGTAAATACTATTATGCTGGAGATAATACAAATGTTAATAATTACATTAAATTTGGAGAAAATACATTTAGAATATTAAATGTATCAGTTAATGATTGTATAAAAGTGGTAACAGGAGTTTCAAGTGAAACGGTGTCGTGGAGTAGTAGAAAAATATTTAATTCAGATTTCTATGCAGATTGGGCAAATTTTGCTACAGAAAAAAGACTGTTTTATAGTGATGATAGTAAAGCTGTACAGCTAACAGATGAACAATTTGCACATATAGCAGAAGGAAAATTTTATGCAGGTAGATTTGTAAAAAATTCAAGTCAATCTCTAGCAACACTTATTAATAAAGAAAGAACTGCTAATAATCATTTAGGTGGAAACGAAGAAGCAGAATTTAGTAGTTACTTTGCAGTTCCAAATGTAAGTGATTATATAAAGGCTAACAATATTCAAAGTGTAGTATATAATATAGCTAAAACACAAGATAATCAATCTAACTTTAGTCAAAACTGTTGGATGTGCGAATCATCAAAAGAACAATGGACTATGAATTCTAAGAATGATACATCAACAGACAATGACTTTTGGGTATTATACAATGGAGATGAAATTTTATCTAGAACTCGTTATTATGCACAGCATTATAGAATGGTATTCTATTTAAATAACAAAACAATAATTTCAGGATCAGGAAGTACTGATAATCCATTTACAGTACAAGAAAATTGGGCATGGTTTGACCAATACCAACAAGTGCAATAAATAAAAAGCTTTAATTTAAGAAATATTCTTAAATTAAAGCTTTTTTCTTATTCTTGATTACAACGATAACTTCCACACATAGATTCATCCTCTGGATTTCCATTATTGCAATTTTTGCAAGGCCTTACAATTATATCTTCTAATTCACATTTTTGAGTTTTGTCATTATTAAAAGCACAGCTACAAACTGTACAATTAATTAATTGCTTTTTTTCCATAAAATAATCCTCCTTAAATCAAGATAATATTATTGTTTCCAAAAATAAATAAAATTATTAAAACAAATTAAATTATTTTTTTTTAAGAGTTTTTACAATTTAATTTCTTAGTTTCAGAAGTTGAATTAATTTGAGTTTTATAGTCAATAGGATTTTTAAAACTTAAATACCAACTCATTCCGTTTTTGTTCTGAGATATTTCTTTATTTCGAGTAGCTAAATCATTGCAAGTTACTGGTGCAGGAATAATAATTGGATCACCAGGTATCCAATTTGCAGGGGTTGCTCCTTTATTAAAGTCAGATGTTTGCAAAGCTTCTATAATTCTTAAAATCTCAGGAATACATCTTCCTACATTCATTGGATAAACTAATATAGTTTTTACAATTCCTTTATCATCAATAATAAAAACATTTCTTACAGTTTCTGTATTACTTATTTCATTTGCAACCATTCCATATCTTCTTGCAATTTCTCCGTTTCTATCAGCTATTACAGGAAAAGGTACTTTAACACCAGTTCGTATGCAAATATCATATAACCAAGCCAAATGAGAAGCATTACTATCTATGCTAAGTCCAATTAAGCAAGTATTTAAATTTTCAAAATATGTATTCATCTTAGAAAAAGCAATAAATTCTGTTGTGCAAACGGGGGTAAAATCACCTGGATGAGAGAAAAGTACAACCCATTTTCCTTTGTAAT
>CAYMXX010000004.1:27122-34835 GCA_964394545.1 uncultured Clostridium sp. | reverse complement strand
TCTTTCATTCTTGAATCTCTAGTTAAGAATCCAGCAGATTTTAAAGCAGGTCTATATTCGCTGTTTGCTTCTACTAGAGCTCTTGCTATACCATGTCTTACAGCACCAGCTTGACCACTTATTCCTCCACCTGTTACTTTTGCAATTACATCAAATTTATCTAAAGAATTTGTTGTAACTAATGGTTGTTTTACAATAACCTTTAATGTTTCAATACCAAAAAATTCATCTAATGGTTTGTTATTTACTGTAATATTACCATTACCATTTACTAATCTTACTCTTGCTATTGATTTTTTTCTTCTACCTGTTCCATAGAATGATATTTTTTCTTTTTTTGTTGCCATATTATTTTACCTCCCAAATTTCAGGTTTTTGAGCTTGATTTTCATGTTCTGCTCCTGCATATATTCTTACTTTGTTAATCATTTTTCTTCCTAATCTGTTATGTGGAAGCATACCTTTAATTGCAAGCATCATTGCTTTTTCTGGATTATTAGAAAGCATATCTTTTGCAGAAACTTCTTTCATTCCTCCAATATATCCTGAATGATGTCTGTAAACTTTTTGATCTAATTTTTTACCTGTTAAAATTACATCTTTACAATTTAATATTATAACATGATCACCTGTATCTTGGTTAGGTGTAAATGTTGGTTTATGTTTTCCTCTTAATAATTTTGCAGCTTCAGCAGCTACTCTACCTAATGGTTTTTGACTTGCATCAATTATATACCATTTACTTTCAACTTCGTTATTTTTTGCCATATATGTTGTATTATTCATTAGAAACTGTTCCTCCTATCATAATTTAAAGATTATATTGTAAAATACATTATTAACTACCGGGTAATAGGTTAAAATATATTACTACAAATATTCATACCTACCTATTTTAATATATAAATAAAAAAAAGTCAACAAAAACCTTGACAATTTTTAAAAAATGCTGTATTATTATTAAGTCATTAAAGAAGAAGTAACCCTTCTCACCTTATCTATTATGGAAAAAGGTTAATATTTAAATTACAAATAATAGTAATATAAGTATTGTGGGTAACTTGTTCTTTAGGAACAAGTTTTTATTTGTTTTATGGAGGTGAATAATATAAAACAGGATCAATTAATTAATGAACAAATTAGATTTAGAGAAGTTCAAGTAATAGATGAACAAGGTAATAAATTAGGAAAAATGGATACACATTCAGCAATAGATTTAGCTATGGAAAAAGATTTAGATTTAGTGCTAGTATCATCAAATCCTGAAAATCCAGTTTGTAAATTAATGGATTACGGAAAATACAAATTTGAACAATCAAAAAGAGAAAAAGAATCTAAGAAGAAACAAAAAACTATAGAACTAAAAGAAATAAGAGTCACACCAAATATTGAAGAACACGATTTTAATTTTAAAACAAAAAATGCTAAAAAATTCTTAGAAGATGGAAGTAAAGTAAAAATAACAGTAAGATTTAGAGGCAGAGAAGTAAGTTATGCAAAACTTGGTGAACAAGTATTAAATAAATTTGTAGAAAGCCTAGCAGAAGTATCAACATTAGAAAAAAAACCTTTATTAGAAGGAAAAAACATGTTTATAATACTAGCACCAATTAATAAATAAAAAGATTAACTATCTTAAAAAATTAAGGAGGAATAAAAAATGCCAAAACTAAAAACAAATAAAGCAGCAGCAAAAAGATATTCTTATACAGCAAATGGAAAAGTAAAAAGAACATCAGCTAACTCTAGACACAGATTAGCAACAAAAACAAAAAGACAAAAAATGTCAAGAAGACCAGGTGCTTACGCAGACAAAACTTGCGAAGCAGGAATTAAAAAAATGTTACCATACGGAAATTAAGGAGGGAAAATAAATGGCAAGAGTAAAAACAGCAAGAATAACAAGAAAAAAACATAAAAAAGTATTAAAACAAGCAAAAGGATATTTTGGAGCAAAAAGCTATAGATTTAGAAATGCAAACCAAGCAGTTTTAAAATCATTATCATATGCATATGTAGGAAGAAAAGATAAAAAAAGCGATTTTAGAAAATTATGGATAGCAAGAATAAATGCAGCAGCAAGAATGAATGGAACAACATATAGCAAATTAATAGCTGGATTAAAAAAAGCTAATGTAACAATAAACAGAAAAATGTTAGCAGATTTAGCAGTTAATGATCCTAAAGCATTTACAGAAATTGCAGAAATAGCAAAAAAAGCATAGTTAAATAAAAAATAAACAAAAGGGGACAGACCCTAATTGTTCACGATGAACAATTAGGGTCTGTCCCCTTTTGTTTATTTTTTATTGTTTTTTCATTTTTGGTTTTGAAATTAATGAAGCAATATATCCAAAGAACACGGCAGCAGAAATTCCACCGGCAGCAGCTGCTGTACCACCAGTAAAAGCACCAACTAAGCCATTCTGTTGAACCTTTTCAATGGCACCTTTTGCTAGTAAATTACCAAAACCAGTTAAAGGAACAGTAGCACCGGCACCAGCAAAATCAACTAAATGTTGATATATTCCTAAACCACCGTAAAATAGCACCACTTGTTACAAAAGTAACTAAAATTCTAGCAGGGGTTAATTTTGTTTTATCAATTAAAATTTGACCAATAATACAAATTAAACCACCAACAGCAAATGCTTTCAAAAGCATAATCCAATCTAAATTATTAAAAAAATCTTGCATATATTATATCCTTTCTCTAAATTTCTATAGAAATTGCGTGTGCAATTCCAGGAATTGATTCACCTTGTTGAGAAGAAGTAGCATTAGTTAATGCACCAGTTGCAATTAAAAGAATTTTCTTTAATTTCTTTTGCTTTAATTGATTAAATAAATAACCAGAAAACACACTGGCACAACAAGCACAACCAGAACCACCAGAGTGGGTATCTTGATTTTCTTTATCAAAAATCATTACACCACAATCATTATAATTGTTTTTAATATTAAATCCTTGAGTTTGGCAAAGCTCAATTGAAATTTCTTTTCCTATATAGCCTAAATCACCAGAAAATATTCCATCATAATAACTAGGACTTCTACCAGTATCTTTAAAATGTGTAATTAATGTATCTACAAAAGCAGGTGCCATTGCTGCTCCCATATTATTTGCATCTTTTATACCCATATCAACTATTTTGCCTGTTGTTATACTAGTAATAAAAGGACCTTGTCCATTCTTAGAAATAATTGCAGATCCAGAACCTGTAACAGTCCATTGAGAAGAAGGGGGTCTTTGATTACCCAATTCCAATGGAAATCTAAATTGCTTTTCAGCACTACAAAAATGACTAGAAGCAGCACAAAGAACGTTTGTTGCACCATTACCATCAATAAAAACAGAGCCTAAGCTTAATGCTTCTACAAAAGTAGAACAAGCACCAAAAATTCCAAAAAAAGGAATATTTAAATCTCTTAAACCAAAACTAGAAGATATACATTGGTTAAGTAAATCTCCTGCAAAACAATAATCTATTTGGTCGGCAGAGATTTTAGATTTAATAATGCTCATATTTACAGCTTCTTTAATAATTTTGCTTTCTGCCTTTTCCCAAGTCTTTTCTCCCCAAAACTCATCTTCCAAGCACTTATCAAAATATTTAGCAAGAGGACCATCTGCTTCTTTAGGACCAACAATACATGCAGTATCCACTATTGTCACAGGGTTATCAAATTTAATAGTTTGAGAACCAATTTTTTTCATACCATACCTCCTTATACAAATTACAATTTGTTTAATTTCACAAAAAAAGTTTATACTAATGTTATGGATTGGGTATTAAAAATCAAATAAACTATTCCAACTAAAATAGAAGTGGAAATTCCGTATACAAGCACAGGACCTGCAACAGTAAACATTTTAGCACCTACACCCATAACATAGCCTTCGGATTTGTATTCCATTGCAGGCGAAACAATAGAATTTGCAAATCCTGTAATTGGAACAAGAGAACCAGCACCAGCAAATTTTCCTATTTTATTAAATATGTTAAGGCCAGTTAAAAATGCACTTAGAAATATTAATAAAATTGAAACAATTGTAGAACTAATATCTTGTGGTAAACCTCTAAATTTGCAAATTTCCATTATGAACTGTCCTATTGTACAAATTAAGCCGCCAACCCAAAATGCATTTAAACAATTTTTCCAAATTGGCGAATTAGGTGACTTTTTATCAACATATTCTTGATATTCTTTTTGAGTGTTTATAGGATTCATAAATCTCCTCCTTTAAATTCTATTTTCATCAACAGTAAAACAAAGGTCAATAGTTGAATAATACTCTATTATTTTATTCCCATCTATTTTTGCCTTTTGTTCTAAAACTGTAATAGATGAAATGTAATCTATGGTTTTAGATGCTTCTAATATAGTTTTTGTAATAGCATCTTTCCAAGAAACGTTAGAAATGCCTGTTAATTTTAAATGCTTTTCAATTACCATAATTCTATAAAACCTCCAAAATAAAGATAATAGTATAATTTCCTTAAATACTAAAATTATGCAAAAATATAAAAAGAATTAATATTACATTAATATTACAATTAGATTACAATTAACTCAAAAATATTGACTTTTAAAGACTATAATATAAAATATACGTAAAGATTTTGGTTATAATAGTATAATTTGGATTAAAATAAAAAAAATTCAAGTTTAACAAAATAAAATAATGTAAATTATAAATAATATAAAAACATAAAATAATTAACTAAGGAGAAAACAATGCAAAGCTGTTTAGGTCTTTATATAGAAAATAATATAATTAAATACGCTAAAACTTCAAAAGAACGTGAAACAGTAAAAGTAGAATCATATGGCATAAAGTTCTATGACAATTTAGAAAAAGCAATAAAACAAATTATAACAGAAACATTTAGCTTTAAAACACCAATTAGTACAAATTTATCAGATGAACAATATACCTATTCTAATGTTTTTAGCTTGCTTAATAAAAAAGATTTAGAAAAAGCAATAAATACAGAATTCGACTATTTTTGCAATGAAAAAAGCAAAAATAGAAATGCAACAGAATACAGAAGATTATTATTAGATAATTATGATGATAAAGATAAAACAGGAGTTATGTACACTTATGTAGATAAATCAAGCATAGTAAGCAGATTACAAACATTAGATGGATACAGAGTAAACACAATTGTGCCATTACCTGTTGCAATAAAATCTTTAAATAAATTTGGAGAAAAAAGAAATAGCTTAATAGTAAATATAGAAGAAAAAACAACATTTACAACAGTGGTTAATGGAAAAATTTATAGAGTAAATACAATAGAAGATGGTATGAAACAAATATTAGATTCTATATCATTAAAAGAAAATTCATATGCAAAAGCATACGAAATATGTAAAAACACAACAATTTATACAACGGAAGGACAAGGCCTTCAAACAGAAGAAAATGAATACCTAGAAGAAATTGTACCTAAATTGTATAACATAATAGAAAAAACAAAAGAAATAATAATAGAAAATGGTATTGATGTAGAAGATATATATATAACTGGATCAGCAAGTATAATAAACAATATAGACTTATATTTTCAAGAAAACTTCCCAGATAAAAAATGTGAGATTTTAACGCCATTTTTTGCACAAAAAAGCAATTTAAAAATAAACATAAAAGATTATATAGAAGTAAATTCAGCAATAGCATTATCATTAGAAGGATTAGGGTTAGGAACCAGCGAAGCAAATTTTAAACATAATGGAAAATTAGATGCACTTTTATCATTTGATATAGGAGGAAACCCTAAAAACAAACCTAATGCAAAAAAACAAAAATCTAGTAAAATGCAAAATTTATTTAAGGTTGATTTTAGTGGTGGTCTAGATAATACAGAAAGATGGCTAGCAAGAAGTGCAATAGCAGTTTTAATGTTAATAGTAGTATATATAACATTTGAGAAAATTTTAATGTCTCAAATAAATAACAAAGATACAGAAGTTCAAACATTTATAGATGATTCACAAGCAAAAATAGCACAAGTGGAACAATATACAAATTTACTAAATACTAGAAAAGGTGAGTACCAATCACTTATTGAACAAATAGAAGAACAAAATGAAAGAATTTCAGAAATAAATGCAAAGAAAAATGCAATTCCTAACTTGTTAAATAAAATAATGTTTGTAATACCAAAAGAAGTACAATTATTATCTATTGAAAATACGACAGGAAAAACAATAAAAATTGAAGCACAAGCAAAAAAATATGAACAATTAGGTTACTTTATTGCAGGAATAAAAAATGAAGGAATCTTAATTGATGTAACTTCAACAGCTGGAACAAAAACAGATGAACTTGTTAAAGTTACAATAACAGGAAACTTAAATTATTAAAAAGAGGAGTAAGCTGTGAAAAAAATATTAATTTCAATTATAATAATATTGTTAATTGGATTAGGATATACAATAAGTGTAAAAAGCTTAAATATAGGAGCTTTAAAACTAGAAAGCATAAATGATATTAAAAACGCAAGTACTAATCTAGAACAAAAATTTAATACAAGCAAAGAAATTTCAGCTCAAACATATCCTAAATCAATAGAAGATTTAGATAATGTGGTAAGAGACCTAAAAAAAGTTAAACAAGAATATGAAGCAAAAACACTAAACAATCCAGAAGCTCAAACAAACTTAGGGGTAATACAAGTTGAAAAATATAATATCGAATATTTGTGGACAATTATAGGAAATTATGCTACAAAAAACGGTGTAACACTTACACTAGATGTAAAATCTTCTAATGCAGAAGATGTATACAATTTAAATTTTAATTTAGAAGGAACATATATAGGAATTACAGATTTTATATATAATTTAGAGGACGATAGTGACTTAAAATTTGAAATTAAAGATTTCAAAATTTCATCAGAAAAAATTACAACTAATGATAAAAAAACAAAATTAACAGGCGAAACAACAGATGAAGATAACAAAGAAAAAACAAGCAGTTCAACAAATCAACAAAATAGTACAACTACACAAAAAGAAACTACAACTGAAAAAAGTGACGGAATTACATTGTATGCTACATTTACAGTAGAAAATGTAGGCATAAATTTAAATGATTAATTTGGAGGAATACAATGGCAAAGACAGTTATAAAAGAAATTTTCATATTTATATTACTGCTAATAGCTGTGGCGCTAGTATTAGGAATACTATTTTATGATTATATACCTAATAATAAAGTAGTACCTACTGCATTAAAGCCATACCAATTAACAGAAGAAGCCCAAGAAGAATTAGATGAAACAATGAATAGTAGTAGTGAAAATATAGTAAAAACATATTATATAGATAGTTCAGATTTAAGTGTATATGCAAGTAAGAAAGACTATAACAAAGGAAAAGTAAATCCATTTGAAGATTATACTAAAGAAACTCAAACAAACACTACAAACACAACAAGCACTGTAAATACAAGTAAAGCAAATACAACAGAAAGTAAAAATACAAGTACAATAGATAGAAACGAGGACTTTACAGGAGGACAAGGTGGCAAAACAAAATAAGCCCTTATATAATTTTCGGTAATATTTATATATATAAATATATACAAACAAATAATAAAAAAATAAAGGAGGGGAACAAAAGATGAAAGGACAAAAAGGTATTACATTAGTTGCTTTAGTTATAACAATAATCGTAATGTTAATATTAGTAGGTGTTTCT
>CAYMXX010000004.1:0-27022 GCA_964394545.1 uncultured Clostridium sp. | reverse complement strand
AGGCATATGCATTATATGTATATGCCTAAAATTCTATTAAGGAAAAATAAAAGGAGAAATAATATTGGAAGCAATAGTATATATAACAATTTTTATAATAGGAACATTATTTGGAAGTTTTTTTACACTTGCAACATATAGAATACCACTAGGACAAGATATTACTCATAAAAGATCATATTGTCCAAATTGTAACCATAGATTAGAATTTTTAGATATGATTCCAATATTAAGTTATATATTTTTAGGAGGAAAATGCAGATATTGCAAGCAAAAAATAAAACCAAGATATCTTCTTTTTGAAGTTTTTTCTGGCTTAACTTTTTTAGTATTTGCATTATCTTTAAAATTAGATATATTTAGCTTAAATATCAATAAATTAGTATATTTAGCATTTGGTCTATTATATATTTCTACTTTATTTTTAATATCAGGAATAGAAAATCAAAATAATACAATTTCAAAATCTGTTTTACTATTTGGTTTTATAGTAAATACAATATATATAATATATTTATATATATTTAAATTTGATATATATAAATATGCTATATATTTAACAATATTTTTAATAATTGTTTTAATAGATACAATTATTTTAAAAAGAACAGGTAAGCAAAATTATACATTGTCAATTTTAATGCTATGTTTTTATATGGTCTTGGCAACAAACGAAGAAGCAGTTATTTTATCTATTATTGCCACATTATTGATGATAGCAATATCTCAAATAATAATAAAAAGTAAAGACAACAAAAGCAAAATAATAGCAGAAGAACCTAAAAAAATATTAATTGGAACATACTTATGTATAAGCAACATTGTATTTTTAATATTACAAAATTTTATTTTAGGAGTTAATATATGAATAAATTTTTAAAAAATCAAAAAGGAGTAACAGGTGCTGATGCAATACTTGCTGTTGCTATAGCAGTATTATTTGCTGGAATTATAGTTACACTTGCATATAACATATATATAACAACTAATTCTTTAAAAAGGTCATCACAAGCATTAAGCTATATAACAAGCACTTTTGAATATGTGGCAACTCAATATTATGATTATGTTACAGAAGAAAATATAGAAAAATATATTAATGGAAAAGAAACGGAAAAAATTGTTGCATTAGATGAAGGTAAATTATCAACTGGAAATACTACTACACCATATAAAGCTCAAGTTACTGTTAAAAACTATAATGAAACAGATGAAACCAAATTAGATTTAGTAAAAGAAATTACAATGTCTGTAACATATAAACTAGGAGACAAAGAACAAAAAATAGAAATGAAAACAGCAAAGTCAAGAGAAAAATTTGAAAATCCTAATAGACCAGATTTAGATTTACTTAATGAAGAAAAAAATAAGTACCCAATTAAATATGTAGAAGGACAATGGAAAATAGCTACTATAAACGATGCTGATTGGTACAATTATGATGATGGAATATGGGCAACAGTTTTAGTTACAGAAGAACAAAAAGTAATTGGAGATATAGTAACAAAAGATGATGGAACAATATACTTATGGATACCAAGATTTGAATACAATCGAAATCCAGATAATGAAAATGGATATAAAGTAAACTTTTTATATAAGAATACGGAAAAAATAATAACAAAAGGTGGAAATGGAAAAACTATGCTTGAAGGCAGAGAATTTGGACAAATAAACGACAGTATTCCATTTACTGGAAAAGTAACAGGAGTTTGGATTTTAGAATCACAATTAGACGATGACCCATATCTATATTTTAATAATACTGAATGTAAATATCATTTAAATTCAAAAATATATGAAGGTAAATTGTGGTAAAACCAAAAAAATATATAAAAAAATAAATATATATATTATAATATATATATAACTACACAAAAGAGGAGGAGTTAAAAATGGACAGTAAAAGAAGAGGACCAATAGGGATTGAATTGGTAAAAAGAGGTCTAGTAAATGAAGAAGACATAAATAGAGCACTAGAATATCAAAGAGAAAACCCAAATAAGAAAATAATAGAAATAATAAACACGCTTAGCTTATGTGATGAATATTCTTTAATTCAAGCTTTAGGAGATATTTTAGACGAAAAAGCAATTATTTTAACTCAAAGTGATGTAAAAATAAATCCTTCTGATTATATATCAATAGATGTAATAAAAAATAATAAAGCAATTCCGTTTGAAATAACAGGAAGTAGAGTAAAAGTATGTTTTGCAGATACTTTAGATAAAAAATCTGTAGAAGTTGTTAGATTAATTCTTTTGAACAAAGGATTAATAATGGAAAAATATATTACATTTGAGAAAAATATAAATGAAATAATAGAAACACTAGAAGGAACAGCAACAGATAATATAAATTCAAATGCAGATACAACAGGTTTGGTAGATAGCATAATAAAAACAGCAATAAAGAAAAGAGCAAGTGATATTCATATAGAACCATTAGATGACCAAGTAAGAGTAAGATATAGAATAGATGGAGAGCTTATAAATGCTGCAAAAATTCCAAAAGAAAAGCAATCACAAATAATAGGAAGATTAAAAGCAATTTCAAATATGTATCAAGAAAAACAAGAATCACAAGATGGTAGAATTATAATGTACCCAGATTACAATATTCGTGTATCTTCACAAAAAAATATTTATGGTGAAAAATTTGTTTTAAGATTATTAAAAAAGAATATGAATATTAGGGGACTTACAGATTTAGGATTTCCAGGTGATGATAAATTTATTAAATCTAGTTTTAACAAAAAAAATAGTATAACAATAGTTGCTGCACCTACAGGCGAAGGAAAAACAACAACATTATATAGTATAATAGATTATTTGGATAAGCCACAAATTAATATAACAACAATAGAAGACCCAGTTGAAATTCGTATAGCAGGATTAAACCAAATAGAAATAAACGAAAAACTTACATTTTCTGATTCTTTAAGAACAGTACTAAGACAAGACCCTGATATAATATTAGTAGGAGAGATTAGAGATAAAGAAACAGCAGAAATAGCAGTACAAGCTGGACAAACAGGTCATTATGTATTATCAACAATTCACACAATAGATAGTATAGAAGTAATAACAAGATTAAGAAAAATGGGAGTATCAGACTATGATATTTCTAGTACAGTTGGAACATCAGTATCACAAAGACTTGTAAGAAAAGTATGTAAGAAATGTGCAAGAAAAAGAGAATTTAGTGATAAAGAAAAAGAAGTAATAAGAAAAATTGGAGAAAAATATAATCTTGAATTTGATTTAACAGATAAATATACTTACGACCCTGTTGGATGTAAAGAGTGCAATAATAGTGGATACTATGACAGAATAGGGATATTTGAAGTTTTATCACTAGAAGATAATATAAAAGAATTAATAGTAAACGGAGCATCTAGTATTGAAATAAGAAAAGAAGCATTAAAAGGAAGCTTTAAGCCATTAGTAGTTGATGGAATAAGAAAAGTAATTGATGGAATAACAACACTAGATGAACTTGATAAGAAGATTATATTATACTAGGGGGAACGTAAAATGTTAAATATGAATAAAGTTTTGGAAGAAGCTATAGAAAAAGATGCATCAGATGTACATTTAATTTTTGGATTAAAACCTATACTAAGAATTGCAAGAGAATTACAAGAAAGTGAAACAGCAGAAGTATTAGGTGAAGATGAATTATATGAAGCATATGATTATTTTGTAAGAGGGAATATTGATAAAGATGAAATTTATCAAGAGACAAAAAGACTTGACACATCATTTGAATATGGAGATGTAAGATTAAGAGTAAATATATCATCAGCAGATGATAAACCAACATTTACATTAAGAATTATAAAAAACACACTTCCATCATTCAAAGATTTAGGAGTTCCAGACATTGTTAGAAGAATGACACTTCAACCACAAGGACTAATCTTAGTTACAGGAAAAACAAATTCACGGAAAAACTACAACACTAAATGCTTTAATAAATGAAATTAATGAAAAGGAAAATAAAAAAATATTAACACTAGAAAAACCAGTTGAATTTAAACACGAATGTAAAAAATCTGTAATTGTACAAAAAGAAGTTGGAAGAGGAGGAGATGTTCCTAACTTTAGAGATGGTGTAAAAAATGCCTTAAGGGAAGACTGCGATATATTAGTAATTGGGGAGATTAGAGATAAAGAAACAATGGAAGCAGCAATAGATATGGCAGAATCAGGACATTTAGTAATAGGAACATTACATACAAAGTCTTGTGCAGAAACAATAGATAGAATGATAAACTTTTACGAAGTAAGAGACCAAGCAAGTATAAAATATTTGATGTCAGCATTGCTAAAATTAGTAGTATCACAAAGATTATTAAAAGGAACAGATGGAAAATTAGTTTTACTACCAGAGGTAATGGTTGTAGATAATATTGTAGCAGGATGTATAAGAAAAGAAAAATTTAGTGTATCAGAATTAGAAGATGCAATACAATCAAATATAGATAAAGGAAGTATAAGCTTAATAAATTCTATTGCACAATTATTTGTAGACGAAAAAATAACATTACAACAAGCAAAATCGCAAATAGAAGAAAAAAATATAGAAATTTTAAATAGAACAATAATGCAAATGAAAATTAAAAAAGGACAAACTCAAAACTAAAAGAATGGAGGACTTTAAATGCCTATATATATTTATAAAGCAGCAACTAAAAGTGGGCAAGTTGTTAGAAACAGAGTAGAAGAAGTAAATAGATTTATGCTTTTAAGAAGACTAAAGAACAATGATCTTTTGCCAATATCTGTTACGCAAATAAATGCAAAAGGAAATAGAAGTTTAAAAAAGCAAAAGAAAAATGTTGAAAGTAGTACAAGTATATTAAAGAACATAAGAAGTAAAGAAATAGAAAAAAGCATGATGTCTAGAAAAGAAAGAATAAAAAAAGTACTAAACTCAAATGTTACTAGCAGTAAAATTACAAATAAAGATTTAGTAATTTTTACACAAGATTTTTACTTACTAAAAAAAGCTAACTTCAACAATATTCATGCTTTAACAACAATAATAGAAAGTACAGAAAACCCTTCCTTAAAAGGAATTTTGGAAGATATACTTTTAGGAGTAGAAGCTGGAGAAAATATGTATTCTACAATGGAGTATTATGAAGGGGTATTTCCTCCAATTTATATAAACATGATAAAAGTAGGAGAACTTTCTGGGTCACTTACAAGAGCCTTAGAACAAGCTGTTAAATATTTGGATGACACTATGGAATTAAACAGAAAGATAAAATCAGTACTAGTACCAAATATTACTATGTTTTTAGGACTTCTAATTTTGCTTATAGGTGGAACAATTATAGCAGTACCTTCACTTCAAGGAGTACTAGATTCAGTAGGAAGTCAGGACCAATTACCAGCAATTACACTATGGTTTGCAGATTTCTTAGATAGACTAGTTGCACATTGGTATATACCAGTATTAGTAATATTAGGAATAGTTAGTGCAATATTCTTTTATATAAGAACACCACAAGGAAAATATAATTTCCATTATTTTAAATATAGAGTGCCAGTTTTTGGTAGACTAGTATATGCAATAGACTTTACAAGATTAATTAGAGCTATATTATTAAATATACAAAATGGAATGAGATTACAAGATGCCTTAGAAACAAGTAAAAACATATCAAACAACTTAGTAATGTTGTCATTAATAGAATCATCAATAAATAATATATTAATAGGTCAAAACTGGATAGAGCCTTTCGAAAAAGCAGGATTTTCAGCACCAATGGCCACAGAAATGTTAAAAATAGGTATGCAAACAGATTTAGCAGAAATGATGCAAAAACTATTAGACTACATGGAAATAGAAATAGACGAGAGTATGAAAAAAATAATGAAAGTATTACCTCAAATAATATATGTAATAGTTGGTATAATGCTAATATTCGTAACAGTAGTAGTATTAGTACCATTAATTCAAATGTATATGGGTACATGGATGTTCTCTGCATATTTATAGAATTGGAGGAAAACACATGAAAATTGGTATTGATGTTGGTGGTAGCCATGTTGGACTAGGACTTGTAGATAAAAATAGAAAATTAGTATTAAAAAAAGAAAAAGACTATGATAAGAGACAAGAAGATATGTCTAACATAGTATTAGAAACAATAATAGAACTTATATACAAAATTATAAACGAAAATAATATAAAAAAAGAAGAAATAGAAAGTATAGGTTTAGCATTTCCAGGAACAGTATCAGAAACAACAGTTATAAAAGCCGAGAATTTGGGAATAGAAAACCTTGAAATAGAAAAAGAATTAAAAAAACATTTTAATATACCAATACATTTAGAAAATGACGCAAAATGCGCAGCAATCGCAGAAAAAGAGTTTGGAAGTTTAAAAAAATACCAAGATGCACTTTTTCTAATAGTAGGTACAGGAGTAGGTGGAGCAGTATTTTTAGACAACAAGCTTTTAAGACCTAAAAGATATTCTGGTTTTGAAGTAGGACACATGGTAATAAACAAAAACGGAATAGAATGCAATTGTGGAAGAAAAGGATGCTTTGAAACATATAGTTCAATGAAAAGGTTAAAAGAAAAAATAAGTAAAGAGTTTAACTTAAACACTATAGATGGAATAAAAATAAGAGAGTTTATGGAGCAAAACCAAGAAAACGAAAAACTAAATAAAATATTAGATGAATATATACAAGATTTGCAAATAGGAATAGCAAATTTAATAAATATATTTGAGCCACAAGCAATATCAATAGGTGGAAGTTTTGGACACTATGACATATTATTAAAAAGATTACAAGATAAAATTAATGAAAAAACAGAATTATATAATAAAGAGCAAATACCTGAAATTTTAATAGCAAATTTAAAAAATGATGCAGGAATGATAGGAGCTGCAATGATATAAAAATAGACCCAAATTATTAAAAGGATTAATAATTTGGGTTTGCTTTTTAATACAATTAATTTTTTGCCAAAATTTCTAAAATTTGAGGATAAATTTCTTCTGCATTATTATTCCAATTATCAGCTATTTTTTTAGCTTGTTCTCTTGTACCAGCATAAAGTTGAACTTCAAAAAGAGTCTGATTATTTTCTACTATTTTACATTTTACACTATATTCATTTTCATTGTGAGGAATAAAGTCGCTAGTAATAGAAGCTTTATTTTGAATCTCACCTAATGTTTCTTTAAAACTATTATCAACCCTAAACTTTGCAATTCCAGGAATTATATCTGCAACTAATTCTAAAGCTTGCTTTCCAGCATCTGTAAGTTCATACAGATTTTCACCGTCTTGCTCAAAAGTTATAATATATTTATTTTCTAATAAGTCTAATAGAAATTGTTGAAAATAAAAATAATTCATATTATCTATTGTAATTACTAACTTTAAAAGAGCATCATTGCTAATAGGCTTAGATACTTTATTTAGAATATATAGAATTAAAGCTTTTTTTTCAGCTAAAGTTTCACTATCTGATGTTAGTTTCATAAGAGCGCTCCTTTTTGTATTTAGAATAAAACGATTATAACATAAACACTAATAAAATACAATGCGTAAAATTTTTAAGATTTAAAATTTTACAAAATTATGTAAATGTGGTATAATATAAGTGCATTAAAATTTTTAGGAGGTGCAAACCATGGCAAGACGAGTTTTTTCGAAAGAAGAACTGCTCGAGGCATGGAGAAAGCAGGAGCAAGAAATCAAGAGGGCAAACGATGAGAGAGAAGCACAGAGAGCGTTCTGGACAACACACTGTTGCCGGAATTGTAAGCATAGCTTTTATCGCTATGTTCCTCCCACAGGTACATTCACAGAACCCTCGGAGTTCTGTGGATGCCACAAAAAGGTGGATATGGTAGACCCTAACGGTGTCTGCCAAGATTTCTCTCTTCGCTAAAGAAAGAAGGATGGGATTAGTATAATAACTATCCCATCCCTCTTTTTGTATTTTTTTGCCATTTTTTGTCGACGAAAAAATCTTTACAAATAGTTAAGTAAATGTTAAAATAAAAATGTTCTAAATTGCAAATCTGCAATTTTAAAATATTTAATTCTTAAAAAGTTTTTATCTTTTTAAAAATCCAAGATTAAAACAATTTAATATTAAGAGGTGATGCTTATCTGATAACGTATACAAAACGTAATATTTTTGCATTTACTTTAATTATTACAGTTGTAATTTTTTGCTTAATAGAAATACCAATTGCAAAGGCAGAAACATTTTATTTACAAAAAAAGCAAAATATTCAAGTAGAGAATAATGAAATTGCAAAAAAAGAAGAAATTGCACCAAAGAAATACGAAGAACCAAAAGAACAAAAATGGGAAATAGAAATACCAAAGATTGAATTAATAGCACCAATTTCAGAAGGAACAAGCCAAGAAGTTATGTTAGAATATGTTGGGCATTTTGAAAATACAAATCTTTTAAATGGCAATGTAGGACTAGCTGCACATAATAGAGGTTATCCTATAAATTATTTTGCAAGACTTAAAGAATTAGAATTTGGTGATGAAATTATATATAAACAAGGTTATGAAACTAAAAAATATATTGTAAATAATATTACAATAATTGAAGACACAGATTGGTCATACCTTCAAGATACAGAAGAAAATACAATAACTTTAATAACATGTGTTGAAAACAAACCAACACAAAGACGTTGCATTCAAGGGATAGAAATAGTAGTGTAACGTAATATAAAAAAATAAATTACTAAAACATTTAGGAGGTTTTAAATGAAAACAAAATTAATATCAATAATAAGTATAATAATTATTTTAATTGGTCTAATACCAATACCAAGTAAGGCAGTTGTGCCAATAGATACGGCATATATATATGCAAATAAAAAAACAAATGGGCTTTTAATGTGGAATGGATTAAGAATACATACACATTTAGCTGTATATAAAAAAGATGGAAAAGAATATCCAGCATATTGTATGGATAGAGAACTGCCAGGTGTAGAAATTGGAGTATCACAAACAGTAGATGTAAAACAAATAGTAAATAATGTATTGGTATGGAGAGCAATAATAAATGGATATCCATATAAAAGTATTGCAGAATTAGGATGTAACACAGAAGAAGAGGCATATCTTGCAACAAAACAAGCAGTTTATTGTATGCTTACAAATAGAGATGTAAATGAATATTCAGCAATTGGTGAATCAGGGGAAAGAACATTAAATGCATTAAAAACAATTGTAACAAATGCTAGAAATTCAAATGAATCAAAAGTAAGTTCAGAATTAAAAATTAATGAGCAAGAAAAACTATGGAAAGTAGACAATTTAGATAATAAATATATTTCAAAAACATTTACAGTAACTGCAAATGCAGGAATGAGCAAATATACAGTAAATACTAAAAATTTAAATATAGAAGGAAGCAAATTAACAGACGAAAACAATAAAGAAAAAACAGAATTTGCAAGCACAGAAAAATTTAAAATACTTATTCCTATACAGGAAGTAAAACAAGATGGGAATTTTTCAGTAGAGGTAAAAGCACAAGTTGCAACAAAACCAGTATTTTATGGAGAAACAAGAGATAGTGGGCTACAAAGCTACGCACTAACAGGCTATACATACGAAGAAGGAACTGGAAGCCAAAAAGTTTATTATACAAAAAATGATACAAAAATAATAATTACAAAAACAGATGACAAAACAGGTAAAAAATTAGAAGGTGTAGAATTTGAATTATTAGATGAAGATCAGAATAAAATTTATACAGAAATTACAACAAATAAAGAAGGAACAGCAAAAATAAATAATTTGTTACCAGGAACATATTATATTAAAGAAACAAGAACATTAGAAGGTTATCAATTATATAGCAAACTAATAAAAGTAGAACTAGAACTTAATGAAGAAATAACAGTAAATGTAATTAATTCAGAAGAAGAACCAGAAATTTATAAAGAAGAGAAAAAAACGCAAATAGCTGTAAAAGAAGAAAAAAGTAGCATTAAAGTAAAAGAAACTGTTCAAAAATTGCCTAAAACTGGAATGTAGAATTCCACATCTTCCTTGACATTCCTTTAAGTAGCATATATAATATTTGATGTATAAAAACATAAAAAAACAAGAAGGGAAGAGTGAATTTATTAGATGTCACGAATTATAGTATTAGCAATACTAATATTAATAAATGCATTTTTTGCAGCTACAGAAATTGCATTTATATCATTAAATGATGCAAAAATAGAAAAACAAGCAAAAGAAGGAAACAAAAAAGCAAAACAAATAAAAAAAATGTTAAGGGAGCCAAGTAAATTTCTAGCAACAATACAAATAGGAATTACACTTGCAGGATTTTTATCTAGTGCATTTGCTGCAGATGCATTCGCAGATGATTTAGCACCAATATTACAAAACCTAATACCACTAGGATTAGCAACATGGAGAAATATATCAATAATTTTAATTACAATAATACTTTCATATTTTTCATTAATTTTTGGAGAATTAGTACCAAAAAGATTAGCAATGAAAAATAGTGAAAAAATAGCTTTTGGAACAATAGGAATAGTAAGAGCAATTTCAATAATAACAGCACCATTTGTAAAATTACTTACATCTTCAACAAATGGAGTATCAAAAATATTTGGAATATCTGGAACAGATGAAGAAACAGTTACAGAAGAAGAAATAAGAATGATGGTAGACGTTGGAGAGGAAAAAGGTTCTATTAAAGAAGAAGAAAAAGAGCTTATTAATAATGTATTTGAATTTAACGATAAAGTAGTATCTGAAATAATGATCCATAGAAAAGATATATATGCAATAGATATAAATTCAGATATAGATAATATCTTAAAGGAATTAGATGAATATAAATATAGTAGAATACCAGTATATGAAGAAAGTATAGATAATATTGTAGGTATGCTATTTATAAAAGACTTACTTGCAAATGTAAACAAAAAAGATAAAGTAAAAATATCTAAAATTATAAGAGAACCATATTTTGTATCAAAAACTAAACCAATAGATGAGCTATTTAGAGATTTACAAAAAAATAAACATCAATTAGCAATTGTTTTAGACGAATATGGTGGAACATCAGGATTAGTTACAATGGAAGATATTATAGAAGAATTAGTTGGTAATATTTTTGACGAATATGACGAAGAAGAAAAAGAATTTGAAAAAATAGATGATAATACATTTTTAATTAGTGGTGGTGTTTCTATACACGATTTAAGAAAGATTTTAGGAGTAGAAATACCAGAAGGAGAATATGACACATTATCAGGATATTTAATAGAATTACTTGGTAGAATTCCATCTGATGATGAAAAACCTGTAATAGAAACAAAAAGAGTAACATACAAAATAGAAGATTACGAAGAAAAAAGAATATTATGGGTAAAAGCATGTAGAAACAATGTAGAAGAAGATAATCAAGATGAGGAAGACGAAGATAAAAACGATAAAGAAGAATCAGAAGATTAGTAAAACATAAAGACAAGCAATATGCTTGTCTTTATAAAAAGGAGCAAGAGATATGTATAAAGAATTTGGAATAAAAGAAGATATAATAGAATTATCAAAAAAAGTAGAAGAAGATTTAAAGCCAGTATTTAAAGAAGTAGAAGAAGTAGAAGAATATAATAGTTTAAAAGTTCTATCTGCGTTTCAAAAATATAATTTATCAGAAATGCATTTTAATGGAACAACAGGATATGGATATGGAGATATAGGAAGAGATACAATAGAAGAAATATTTGCAGATATTTTTAAAGCAGAAGATAGTTTAGTAAGAACTCAATTTATTTCTGGAACACATGCAATTTCTACACTATTATTTGGAATTTTAAGACCAAATGATACATTAATAAGCATATCTGGAAAACCATACGATACCTTAGAAGAAGTAATTGGAATAGTAGAAAATAGTAGTTCATTAAAAAGTTATGGAGTAAAATATGAACAAATAGAATTAGTTAATGACGATTTTGATTACAAAGCAATAGAAGAAAGATTAAAAAAAGGAAATGTAAAGCTAATAGAAATACAACGTTCTAAAGGATATTCAACAAGAAAAACAATTGACCTAGAAAAAGTAGAAAAAGTAATTAAACTTATTAAAAGTATAGACAAAAATATAATTGTAATGATAGATAACTGCTATTGTGAATTTGTAACCAAAAAAGAGCCAATAGAAGTGGGAGCAGATGTAGTAGTAGGTTCTTTAATAAAAAATCTAGGAGGAGGAATTGCTCCAAATGGAGGGTATATAGCAGGAAGAAAAGATATAGTAGACTTAGCTGCACAAAGACTAACAGCACCAGGACTTGGAAAAGAAGTTGGACCAAGCTTAGGGATAAACAAACAAATTTTGCAAGGTTTATTCTTTGCACCACAAGTAGTAGCAAGCAGTTTAAAAACAGCCATATTTGCAAGCAAAATGTTAGAAGAATTAGGATTTAATGTAGAACCAAGATTTAATGATAAAAGAGCAGATATAGTTCAAACGATAGAATTTAATGATAAAGAAAAACTAATAAAATTCTGTCAAGGAATACAAGCAGCATCTCCTGTAGACTCAAATTCAGTACCTATGCCATGGGACATGCCAGGATACACAGACCAAGTAATAATGGCAGCAGGAGCATTTACACAAGGATCATCAATAGAGCTTTCTTGTGATGGACCAATAAGACCACCATATATAGCCTTTTTACAAGGAGGACTTACATATGGATATGGAAAATTAGGAATCTTAAAAGCAATTTCTAAATTGTAGTTTGTTTACAAACTACAATTTAATTGAAAGGATAATTATAATGAAAAATACAATTGTAATTGGAGGAGGCCCTGCTGGATTAATATCAGCAATTGCTTCTTCTAAAAATGGAGATAAAGTAACAATAATAGAAAAAATGAATTCTTGTGGAAAAAAATTATTAATTACGGGAAAAGGAAGATGTAATATAACAAACAATGCACAAATGGATAAATTTATGGAAAATACTCCAACAAATCCTAAATTCCTATATGGAGCATTTAATAATTTTACCAATAAAGATATAATAGAACTACTAGAAAATGAAGGAGTAAAAACAAAGGTAGAAAGAGGAGAAAGAGTTTTTCCTGTTTCAGATAAGGCACAAGATGTGCTAGATGCATTATTACATATATTAAAAAAACAAAATGTACAAATACTAACTAATTCTCCTATAAAAAGAATAATTATAGATCAAGATAAAAATGTTTCAGGTGTAGAACTAATCAATGGAAAAGTAATAAATGCAGAAAAAATAATACTTGCAACAGGAGGAAAAAGCTACCCTATAACAGGTTCAACAGGCGATGGATATGAACTGACAAAAGAACTAGGACATACTATTACAAAAATAGAACCATCATTAGTGCCACTTACATCTAATGATGAAGCTTGTAAAGAATTACAAGGATTATCTTTAAGAAATATTGCAATAGAATTACAAATTCAGGATAAAGTTATATATAGAGACTTTGGAGAAATGCTATTTACACATTTTGGGGTATCTGGCCCTGTAATATTATCAGCCTCATCATATTTAGTAAAAACAAAAAATATAGAACAAATTTTAAAAGAAAATAAAGTAAATGTAGAAATAGACCTAAAACCAGCACTTTCAGAAGAAAAACTTGATGCACGAGTATTAAGAGACTTTGAAGAGCAAAAAAACAAACAATTTAAAAACAGTTTAGACAAACTATTGCCACAAAAACTAATACCAGTAATAATAAAAAGAACAAATATAAATGAAAATAAAAAAGTAAATGAAATAACAAAACAAGAAAGACAAAAACTAGTATATGAATTAAAGCACTTTAAAATTAGTATAAAAGGAACTAGACCAATAGAAGAAGCAATAATAACATCAGGAGGAATAAATATTAAAGAAATAAACCCAAAAACAATGGAATCCAAATTAATAAAGGGATTATATTTTGCAGGAGAAATAATAGATGTAGATTGTTTAACAGGTGGATACAATTTGCAAGTAGCTTGGAGCACAGGCTACACAGCAGGAATTAGTTAAATTGTAATTTGTATGAGAGATTTTGGTATTTGGTATTTGCATTTTTTATATGCGAAACATATTGCAAAAATCTGTAGGGGCGGACGACCCTGTCCGCCCAAACGCATCGCAGAAATTTCTTGAATTATAATTTTGGGTATTCCTAACGGGTTGTGGGTCGACAGAGTCGTCGACCCCTACAACATCTGCAATAATTTTAGACAAACAAATTTAATCCAACCTCCCACCTCACACATCTCACATCTCTCCTACAAACTACAATTTATATAATTAAAATAGAAGGAAAAATTATGGAAGAATTTAAAACAATTAGTAATAATGCTGAAGCAGAAATAGTAGAAAAAAAATCTAAATTTATAGCACATGTATTTTACATAGAAACAGTAGAGGAAGCAGAAGCATATATAAAAGAAATGAAAAAGAAGTATCATGATGCTAGACACAATGTCTTTGCATATGCCATAGAAACAGGTGATGGTGGAATAGCAATCAAATTTAATGATGACCGGAGAACCTTCTGGAACAGCAGGGAGTCCTATATTAAAAATAGTTTTAGAAAAAGGTTTATCAAATGTTTTAGTTGTAGTTACAAGATATTTTGGAGGAATTTTGCTAGGAACAGGAGGACTTGTAAGAGCATATTCAGAAGCAACTATAAAGGCATTAGAAAATACAAAAGTTGTAAACAAGGAAAAAGGATATCAAGTAAAAATAGTTACATCATATGACCAAATAGAACAATTTAATTACTATATAAATAAAAACAATTTAAAAGTAGTAAAAATAGAATATTTAGAAAATATAGAAATTACAGTAGAAATTTCAGATGAACTTTTAAAGAAAATTACAAATATCAACAATAAAAATCCTTTAAAAATTATTAAATACGATATTTTAAAAGAAAAATACGTTGAAATATAGCCACTTACGACAAAAATTAGAAAAAATTTCCAAAAAAGTATTGCAATATTAAAAAAATAATATTATAATTCGAAATGTAAAAAATTTACAAATTTATTTTTAGGGGGTATAATTTTGAAAGAGAAAATTACAGTTTTGATTGCAGATGATAATCCAGATTTTGCAATGACATTAATAAGCTATTTAGAAAAAGAAGATGATATGGAGGTAATAGGCGTTGCTAAAGACGGTAAAGAAGCGTGTGACATGATATTAAATACAAAACCAGACGTTGTTTTACTAGACGTAATAATGCCATATTTAGACGGATTAGGAGTATTAGAAAGAATATTTGCATCATCAATGGAAAAAAAGCCAATATGTATAATGCTATCTGCAGTTGGCCAAACAAAAATAACCCAACAAGCAATAAGTCTAGGAGCAGAATACTATGTAATAAAACCTTTTGATATAGAGCTATTAATAAAAAGAATAAGAGATATAAAATATTTTGAACCAAAAGGAGCTAAAAATGCACCAATAAACAGAGAAATTAAAGCTCCATACATAGAAATTCCAAAAGAAGGCAAAAAAAATGAAGATAATTTAGAAGCTTTAGTTACAAACGTTATACATGAGTTAGGAGTTCCAGCACATATAAAGGGTTACCAATATTTAAGAGAAGCTATAATGATGGTTATAAATGATATAGACATTATAAATCAAATAACCAAACAGTTATATCCAGAAATAGCAGAAAAATACAAAACAACACCAAGTAGAGTAGAAAGAGCAATTCGCCATGCAATAGAAGTGGCATGGTCAAGAGGACAAGCTGATGCAGTAGAAAACATATTTGGATATACAATATCAGCAAGTAAAGGAAAACCTACAAATAGCGAATTTATAGCAATGATAGCAGACAAATTAAGATTAGAACTAAAAACAGCATAAACTATAAAATTATATTATTTGACAACTATAAAAGAAAGTGTTAAAATAGGTTCAACTTAATTTAGTTATGTTTTAAAAAGAAACCAAAGTAGAATTTTATAGTAACTATAGAGAGGTAATGGTTGGTGGAAATTATCTAGAAATATAAAATTTGAATTACAATTCTTATAGTAACTAACGTGTAGCTACGAATAAGCTTTAATTGAGGCAATATAAAATATTGTAAATAAAGGTGGTACCACGAAGCCCGAGCTCGTCCTTTAAGGTGGAGCTCGGACTTTTTGAATATATAGGAGGAAATAGTATGAACTTATACGAAGATTTAAAATGGAGAGGACTAATACAAGATATTAGTGACGAAGAATTAATTAACAAATTAAACAATGAAAAATTAACATTCTATATTGGAACAGACCCAACAGCAGATAGTATGCACATAGGACATTATTCATCATTCTTAATATCAAAAAGACTTGCAAAATATGGACATAAACCTATTTTACTAGTAGGTGGAGCAACTGGCTTAATTGGAGATCCAAAGCCTACAGCAGAAAGACCAATGATTACAAAAGAAGAGGTTGACCACAATATTAAAGGCTTAACAAAACAAGCTAAAGAAATATTTGGATTTGAAGTTGTAAATAATTATGACTGGACAAAAGATATAAATGTTATAGATTTCCTAAGAGATTACGGAAAATACTTTAATGTTGGATATATGCTAGCAAAAGATAAAGTAAAATCAAGAATGGAAACAGGTATTACATACGCAGAATTTTCATATATGATTTTACAAGCATTAGATTTCTTACATTTATATGAAACAAAAGGATGTACACTTCAAGTTGCAGGGTCAGACCAATGGGGAAATATAACATCTGGAATAGAACTAATTAGAAGAAAAACAGACAAAACAGCATATGGAATGGTAATGCCACTTGTTACAGACTCTAATGGAGTTAAATTTGGAAAAACAGAAGGAAATGCATTATGGTTAGACAAAAACAAAACATCAAGCTATGAATTATATCAATACTTGGTAAATCTTGAAGATTCTATGATAATAAGCTATTTAAAGAAATTAACATTCTTAAGTAAAGAAGAAATAGAAGAAATAGAAGCAAAACATAATGAAGCACCACATTTAAGAGAAGCACATAAAATACTTGCAAGAGAAATAATAACAGACCTACACGGAAAACAAGAAAACGAAAAAGAATTAAGAATTAGTGAAGCTTTATTTAAGGGAAATTTTAGTGAGCTATCTAACGAAGAATTAGAAGAAGCGTTCAAAGGAAACGAAATAAAAACAGTAGAACTAAATAAAAACATATTAGACATATTAGTAGAAATGAATGTAGCATCAAGTAAAAGACAAGCAAGAGAATTTATTTCTGGAAATAGTATAGAAATAAAAGGAGAAAAAATAAAAGAATTAGATTGCCAAATAGATGAAAGCTATGTAACAAACAACACTTACTTAATAATAAAAAGAGGAAAGAAAAATTATTATGTAGGAAAAATAAGCTAAAATTGGAGGATTTATTACAAAAAAATGGATAATAGAAAAGTTTTATTAGGAATGAGTGGAGGCGTTGACAGTAGTGTATCAGCTTTGCTATTAAAAGAGCAAGGGTATGAAGTAATAGGAACAACTCTAGAACTATTTGAAAATAGCTGTTCTAATACGAATACATATGTAGATGTAAAAGCAATTTGCGATTCTATGGGAATAGAACATCATATATATAATTATAAAAAAGAATTTAAAGAGCATGTGATAGATGATTTTATAAATTGTTATGCAAACTGTAAAACACCAAATCCATGTATTGAATGTAACAGATACATGAAATTTGGATATATGTGGCAAAAGGCAAAAGAATTGGGATGCAATTATATTGCAACAGGTCATTATGCAAAAACAGAATATAGCGAAAAATATAAAAGATGGGTTTTAAAAAAATCTAATGCAGGAAAAAAGGACCAAAGCTATGTTTTATGGAATATTTCAAAAGATGTAATAGAACATATGCTATTTCCACTTGCAGAATTTCAAAACAAAGAAGAAATAAGAGAAATTGCAAGAAAAAATGATTTGAAAGTAGCAAACAAACCAGATAGTGAAGATATATGCTTTATACCAGACGGAAATTATAAAAAATTTTTAGAAGTTAATTCAAATATAAAACCAAAACAAGGAAATATTGTAAATACAAAAGGAGAAGTATTAGGAAAGCATAATGGATTATATAATTATACAATAGGACAGAGAAAAGGATTAGGAATATCATATGAAGTTCCACTATATGTAGTAGGTTTTAATAAAGAAAAAAATGAAGTTATTGTAGGTGAAGAGAACGAAATATATAGCAAAGAAATGCTAGTAAATAATATAAATTTATTATTAATAGATGAAATAAAAGAAAAAATGCAGGTTTTAGTAAAAACAAGATATTCAGTAAAAGAAGAAAAAGCTACAATAGAAACGATAGATAAAGATTTAATAAAGGTTACTTTTGAAAATCCAACTCCAAGAATAACACCAGGTCAATCAGCAGTATTTTATATAGACGATATAGTATTAGGTGGAGGAAAAATTATAAAAGGAATGTAGTAAAAAGAGATGGAAATTAAAAAAATCCATCTTTTTTGTTGTATAAACAAAAACTATGTGATAATATAAAAATGAAAAAAATAAAAGGAGGAAGTTCTTATGATAGCAATTGGAAGTGATCATGGAGGATTCGAACTAAAAGAAGAAATCAAAAAATATTTAGATGAAAAGGGGATTGAATACAAAGACTTTGGAGCATACTCTAAAGACAGAGTAGATTATCCTATTATAGCAAAACAAGTGGCAAAAGCAGTACAAAGTAAAAATGCTGACAGAGGAATATTAATTTGTAGATCTGGTTACGGAATGGCAATGGTAGCAAATAAATTTAAAGGAATAAGAAGTGCACCATGTTTTTGTGAACAAGCAGCAAGATTTTCAAGATTGCATAATGATACAAATGTATTAGCATTAGGAGCAGATTATATAACAACAGGGGAAGCAGTTGCAATTGTAAGAATGTGGATAGGAACAGAATTTGAGGGTGGAAGACATCAAGATAGACTAGATATGGTAGCAGAAATAGAAAACGAAAATATGAAATAAAGTTTTTGGGGACGGAGAAAAAAATCATCCTTTCATAGTACAAGGTATAAAAGATGAAAAATACCTTATAAATTATGATTTTTTTCTCCGTCCCCAAAATTCAAATTGACAATATTACAAATAATAAGTATAATATCCATATATAAAGATATTAAAATATAAATTTTAATATTTAAAAGGAGTGGAATAAAATGGAGGAGAAAATTAATAAGTTTAAAAGCATGACTAATGAGCAACTAGAAGACATTATTTATAATCCAGAAGCAAGCGAAGAAGATATAATTATAGCTTCAATAGAAAAGGGGCATAGAGATATAAAAGAGGGAAAATATTATACAACAGAAGAAATTATCGAATATTTTAATAATTTGGCAGCAAGTTGCTAAAGATGATTTAAAAGAAATCTATAATTATATATCCAGCGATTCTTCTTATTATGCATTAAAGACTTTAAATGAAATTGTATATAAAGCTAATTCTATATCTGATTTCCCTTACATAGGAAGAAAAGTATATATTTACAATAACGAAAATATAAGGGAAATAATTTATAAATCATATAGAATAATATATGAAATTAATTCTAATATTATTTATATTCATAGAATTTTTCATTCTGCAAGATTATTTAGCAAATCTATTTTAAAAATCAAAAAATAATTTTTTTATTATTATCTAAAAATATTTTAATATCTTTATATTATTAATAAAATTTAAAATAATTCCTTGTAATAACAAAAAAAATATGGTATTATATAAAAAGATTTTAAAAAATAAAACCGTTTGAAAAAGCAAAGTAAGATAGCTAAAATGTATTTAAGAGAGAATAGGTCAAAGGCTGAAAACCTATTTATTACAGGCATATCCCAAATTTCACTTTTTAGGTCTTATGTTGAAATAATAGTAGGCATAGGCGTGTGCTAGCGTTAATAGCATAAATGAGGTTAATTATTTAATTAATAAATTTAGGTGGTACCGTGAGAAAAAAGAGCTCGCCCTATATTATAGGGTGAGCTCTTTTAAATAAAGGAGTAGAGAAACAAGAAAACTGACATCACCAGAAAATAACGTGGGGACATACCTCAATCTATGAGGAATACCTATAACTGAGGTGTGTCCCCGTACATTAAAAGGGAGGAAAATAATGAAAGAACAAATTGCTAAAATTAAAGAAAATGCAATTCAAGAGATTGAAAATGCAAAAACTCTTCAAGAATTAAATGATGTAAGAGTTAAGTATTCAGGAAAAAAAGGAGAACTTACAGCAGTTCTAAAAGGGATGAAGGACCTATCAGCCGAAGAAAGACCAGTTATAGGTGCTTTAGTAAATGAGGTAAGAGATGCTTTAGAAAGCAAAATTAAAGAATGTGAAGAAATTTTAAAAGAGCAAGCTTTAAATGAAAAATTGGAAAAAGAAAAAATTGATATTACTCTTCCAAGTACAAGAATAAAAAGAGGAAGTAAACATCCAATAAATAGAATAATAGAAGAAGTTGAAGATATATTTGTTTCAATGGGATATGATGTAGTTGCAGGTCCAGAACTTGAAACTGACGAATATTGTTTTGAAAGATTAAATCTTCCAAAAGGACACCCGGCAAGAGATATGCAAGATAGTTTCTATGTTGACCCAGAACATCTTTTAAGAACACAAACATCAGCAGTTCAAGCAAGAGTAATGATGTCAAATGAAGAAAAAAAACCAATAAGAGTTATATGCCCAGGAAAAACATATAGAAGAGATGATGATGCAACACATTCACATCAATTTGGTCAAGTAGAAGGACTTCTAATAGATAAAAATATTAGTTTAGCAGATTTAAAAGGAACATTAGAAGTATTTGTTAAAAAAATGCTTGGAGAAAATTCTAAATTAAGATTTAGACCAAGTTATTTCCCATTTACAGAACCAAGTTATGAAGTAGATGTTAGCTGTTTTAAATGTGGAGGTAAAGGATGTAACCTTTGCAAACAAACAGGTTGGATAGAAATTTTAGGTTCAGGAATGGTACATCCAAATGTATTAAAAATGAATGGATATGACCCAGAAAAATATACAGGATTTGCATTTGGTACAGGACTTGATAGACTTGCAATGTTTAAGTATGGAATTACAGACATAAGATATTTTTATACAAATGATGTAAGATTCCTAAATCAATTCGATAGAAAGGATGTGGACTAATTGAAATTAAGTAAGAATTTCGTAAAAGATTATATAGACATAGATGTAGATATTAAAACTTTAGCAGAAGATATGACAAGAGTGGGAAACGAATATGATAGCGCAGAAAAATTGATAAATGCTACAAACTTAATTATAGGAGAAGTAAAAGAATGTGAAATGCATCCAGATTCTGACCATTTACATGTTTGCAAAGTCGATATAGGTAAAGAAGTTTTAGATATAGTATGTGGTGCACCAAATGTTAGAAAAGGATTAAAAGTAATTGTAGCACAAGTTGGAGCAGAACTTCCAGGTGATTTTAAAATAAAAAAAGGAAATATTAGAGGGCAAGAATCAAATGGAATGATGTGTTCTTTATTAGAACTTGGAGTTGAATCAAAATTTTTAAGTGAAGCAGAAAAAAATGGAATTCATGAACTTCCACAAGAAGCACCAGTAGGAGAAGATCCAATTAAATACATGGGATTAGATGATGAAGTTGCAGACTTTGAACTTACAGCAAATAGAGGAGATTTATTAAGCATTTTAGGTATGGCATATGAATTAGGAGCAATATATGATAAACCAGTAAAAGATATAGATTTAAAACATAATGAAGCAGAAGAAGATGTAAACGATAGTTTTAAAGTAGAAATAGAAACAGAAAATTGTAATCTATTTTTAGCAAAAAAAGCTTTAAATGTAACAATAAAAGAAAGCCCAGAATTTATAAAAAATAGACTTATAGCAAGTGGAATAAGACCAATAAATAATGTTGTAGATATAAGTAACTATGTAATGCTAGAAGTAGGGCAACCATTACATTTTTATGATGCAGATAGATTAGGAGAAAAAATTCTAGTAAGAATGGCTAAAAATGGTGAAAAATTAACAACATTAGATAATATAGAAAGAACTCTTGATGAAGAAGATATAGTTATTACAAATGGAACAGAAGCAATTGGATTAGCTGGAGTTATGGGAGGTCTTTCAACAGAAGTAGAAGAAGATACAAAAAACATTATAATAGAATCTGCTGTTTTTGATGGAGTTAAAATTAGATGCACATCTAAAAAAATACTAAGAAGCGAAGCAAGTAATCGTTTTGAAAAAGGATTAGACCCAAATAGAACATATATGGCAATAGAAAGGGCTTGTGCTTTACTTGAAAAATATGCAGATGCAAAAATTGCAAAAGGAACAGTAACTTACGATAAAGCAGATAAACAAGATAAACAAATAGATATAAGCTTTGAAGATATAAATAATTTATTAGGAATAATAGTTCCAGATGAAGCTACATTAGATGTATTTAGAAAGTTAGGATTTGAATATAAAGTAAATGGAAGAACAATTACAGTAACAGTTCCAACTAGAAGAATGGATATTTCAATAAAAGAAGACTTAATAGAAGAGGTAGGAAGAATTTATGGAGTAGACAACATAGAAGGAAAACTTCCAATGCTTCCAACAAGAAATGGAAAATATGACAAAACAGCAAGAGAAATAAGAAATAAAATGATAGGTCTTGGACTAAATGAAACAATGTCATATATTTTAGTAAATGATAAAGAAGCAGATAAATTTACAACAGATAGTTTTGAATCAATAAAACTATTAGACCCACTTACAGAAGAAAGAAATACATTAAGATATAGCATGATACCATCACTTTTAAAAATATATAATTATAATTTAGATAGAAACAATAAAGATGTATCAATATTTGAAATAGGAAAAGGATTTGGAAAAGTAGAAGGCGAATATATAGAAGAAGAAAAGCTATGTGTACTTATGTCTGGAAAATATTATGAAGGTATTGGAAACACAAGAAATGTAGACTTTTATATACTAAAAGGTGTTGCAGAAGAATTATTAGATTATTTAGGATATAATGGAAGATATAGTTTTGTAAATAATAAGGAGCTTCCAAAAGAAATGCACCCAGGACAAAGTGCATTGATTTCTGTAAATAATGATACTGTAGGAATTATGGGAAAAGTACATCCAAAAGAAAGCAAAGAAGATATATATGTAATGGAAATAAATTTAAGTAAATTACTTGCTAAAAAAGTTGGAAAAATGAAATATAAGGAATTCTCAAAATTCCCAAGTATCAAAAAAGATGTTGCATTTATAGTAGATAAAAACTTAGAATCAGCAGTAATAGAAAAACAAATTAAAAAATCAGCAGGAAATTTACTTTCAAATATAGAAGTATTTGACGTATATACAGGAGAACATGTAGAAGAAGGCAAGAAATCAATAGCATATTCACTAACATTTAGTGACAGTAAAAAAACATTAACAGATGACGAAGTAACAGGAATATTTAATAAAGTAATTGCAGATGTAGAAAGAACATTTGGTGCAATTTTAAGAAATTAATTATTTTATAAAGCAATAAATATAAAGGTGGGTTATAATGAAAAAATTAAGATTTTATATAGCTTTTTATATAGCGAAAATAGGTCAAGAATTTTTAAAATTATTAAAAAGGAATGCAACTTTTTTTCCAGGTAAAGTAGCAATAAAAATTTGTCCATATTTTCTAGAATATGTAGATAAACCTGAAAAAATTATTGCTGTTACAGGAACAAATGGTAAAACAACAGTATGCAATTTGTTAAATGATGTTTTACAAGATAATAATTATAAAGTATTAAATAATAGTTTTGGTTCAAATGTCAACTCTGGAATAGCAAGTGCATTTATAACAAACAGCAATTGGCTAAATAAAACTAAAAAAGAAATTGCAGTTCTAGAAGTTGACGAGAGAAGCTCTTTACTAATATATAAATATATAAAGCCAACATATTTAGTATGTACAAATTTATTTAGAGATTCAATAAAAAGAAATGGACATACAGATTTTATTGTTGATATTATAAATAAAGCGCTTCCAAAAGAAACAAAAATTATTATAAATGCAGATGACTTAATTTCATGTAAACTAGGAAAAGAAAATGAAAAAATATATTTTGGAATAGACAAATTGGATACAGATATAGAAGAAACAAAAAATATAATAAAAGATATAAAAACATGTCCAAAATGTAATACTAAACTAAAATATGAATACGCAAGATATCATCATATAGGAAAGGCATATTGTCCAAACTGCGATTTTAAATCACCAAATGGTGACTATTTAGTAACAAATATAAATAAAGAACAAAAAGAAATTACAGTAAAAAATAAAGAACAAGAACATAAATATTATATGATAGCTGACAGTATATTTAATATATACAATGAAATTGCAATAATTACACTTTTACGTGAGCTTGGATTAGAAGAAAACAAAATTAATGAATCCTTAAAGAGAACAAAAATTTTAGCTTCAAGACTAGGAGAAGATAGTATAGATGGAATAAAAGTTATGACACATATGACAAAACGTGAAAATCCAGTAGCTGCATCTAGAGTTTTTGATTATGTTAAAGGAGAAGATGGAAATAAGGCTGTAATTATAATTGTCGATGATAATCTTGACGCAAAAATTTCATCTGAAAATATAACATGGATATATGATGCTGATTATGAATTACTAAATGATAATTCTATAAAACAAGTCATAGTTGGTGGAGTTAGAAGTAAAGACCACAAAGTGAGATTACTTATTGCAGGAGTAGAAGAACAAAAAATATTTATTACAGAAGATGAATTAAAAACAATAGAATTAGTAAAAAAAGATGAAATTGACAAGCTCTTTATATTACACGATATGAATAAATATAACACAGCACTTAAACTAAAAGAGAAAATGAGAGGTAATGTTTAATGAAAATTGAAGTTTTATTTCCAGAGATTAGTAATATATATGGAGACAATGGTAATATAGAATATTTAAAAAAATGTAGTTCCAATTGTGAAATTATAGAAACAAATTTAGGAAAAAAACCTACTTTTTTAGATAAAAAAATAGATTTAGTATATTTGGGCTCTATGACTGAAAGAATGCAAGAAAAAGTCATTTCATCTTTAATAGAATATAAAGATGAAATAAGTAAATGTATAAATAATAATCAAGCAATTCTATTTACAGGTAATGCAATAGAAATTTTAGGAAAATATATTGAAAATGAAGATGGAAGCAAGGTAGAAGGACTTGGAATTATAGATTTATATTCAAAAAGAGATATGATGCACAGGTATAATACACTTATTTTAGCAGAATTTAATAACATAAAACTTGTTGGATTTAAGTCACAATTTTCACAAGAGTATGGAGATAATTCAAAGAATTACTTTGCAAAAGTTATTAGAGGAAGTGGAATAAATAAAGAATCAAAATTTGAAGGTATAAGAATTAACAATTTAATAGCAACTACAATTTTAGGACCAATATTAGTTTTAAATCCTATATTTACAAAATATTTGCTAAAAGATATTATGCGAGTAAAAGAAGCAAAAATAGCTTTTGAAAAAGAAGCAATGGAAGCCTATGAAAAAAGACTTTCAGAGTTTGAAGATATGAAAAGAAAAATATAAAAGTATTTATTCAAATTTAATTGAAAAATAAAAGTTATTATGGTAGTATAACAATATATAAAATAAGAAAAGAGGAATATAAATGGCAAAAAAGAAAATAGATAAACAAAAACTTGCAACTAGAATATTAGCAGGAATATTAGCAGGTTTAATGGTGCTTAGTATAGCATTTACATTAATTTGGTATTTGGTATCATAATTAATTTGTTGTAGGGGACGACCATTGGTCGTCCAAATTTCAAAGAAATTATTAAAATATAAAGAGGTAATTACAAATGAAAAATACGTTGTTTTCACAAACACTAGAAATTACAGGACAAGACATAACAAACTATCTAGAATTATTAAAGAATAATCCAATAAAAATTGTAACATTAATAATAGATATAACAATAGTAATATTTTTAGCTGTCAAATTAATACAAATAGTTAAAGAAACAAGAGCATGGCAATTAATAAAAGGAATAGCATTTTTAATAATTGCTACATTAGTTAGCTCAATACTTGATTTAAAAATATTGAATTACATATTAGCATCATTTATGACATATGGAGTAATATTCTTAATAATAATATTTCAACCAGAATTAAGGCGTGCTTTAGAACAACTTCGGAACTAGCAAATTAACAAAATTTTTTGGAATAGATAAAGATATAAGAACGAAAACAAAAGAAAATATATATAAAGTAGTAATTGCAGCAACAGAACTTGCAAAAAAGAAAACAGGTGCATTAATAGTAATAGAAAGAGATATAAAATTACAAGATATTGCAGATACAGGAATTTTAATAAATGGAGAAATATCTCCACAACTATTAGTTAATATATTTAATCCTAAAACGCCATTGCATGATGGGGCAGTAATAATAAGTGAAAACAAAATAAAAGCAGCAGCATGCATGCTTCCATTATCTAATGACAAAAGCATATCAAAAGGTTTGGGAACAAGACATAGATCAGCTGCAGGAATGAGCCAAGAATCAGATGCAATTGTAGTTGTTGTTTCAGAAGAAACAGGAAAAATTTCTGTTGCAAAAGATGGAACATTAATAGTGGATGTAAAAGAAGATGCATTAAGACAAATATTAATAAAAAATATAGTTACAAAAAAATTCGGAGAAGAAGACCCAAAAAATAAAAGAACAAAATTGAAGGATAAAATAAAAAATAATATAAAAGAAAAAATATAAATGTAGGGGCTGGCGTCCCCGACAGCCCGAAAAAATTCAATGAGGGTCGCCGAGGACGTCGACCCCTACATAT
>CAYMXX010000003.1:7572-56076 GCA_964394545.1 uncultured Clostridium sp. | reverse complement strand
TTTTTTAAACTTTCATCTTGAAATTGCATATAAACTTGTGTAGATGAAATATCTGAATGTCCAAGCATAGTTTGTATAGCTTTTAAATCTGCACCATTTTGTAAAAGATGTGTTGCAAAAGAATGTCTTAAAACATGTGGTGTAATATCTTTTGTTATATGAGCTTGTTCTTTATAAAATTTTACTATTTTCCAAAATCCTTGTCTTGTTAATCTTTTACCATTAACATTAACAAATAAAGCTTTTTCATCATCAGATTTTATCATTATTGGCCTTGAAGATTCAATATATTCTTTTAGTGCTTTTAAAGATAAAGAACCTAATGGAATATTTCTTTGTTTACTTCCAGTTTTGCATGTTACATAACCATTTACTAAATTAACATCCTCAATATTTAAAGAAATAATTTCTGTAACTCTCATTCCTGTAGCATATGCAAATTCCAACATTGCTTTGTCTCTAATACCTTTTAAATCAACATTTTTAGGTTGATCAAGTAATAAAGACACTTCTTGCGAAGTTAATATACTTGGTACTCTTTTTTCTATTTTTGGAGATTGTATACCTTCTGTTGGATCATTTTTAACCTTTTTATTTTTTAAAGAATATTGATAAAATAATCTTATTGAAGCTAAATTCCTTGATATTGTAGAAGATTTTTTATTCATATCATGTAAATAATTTAAATAATCTTTTATATCTTCTTGTTTTACTTTTGCATAATTTATATTGTTTTCTTCAACATACTTTTCATATTGTAAAATATCTCTTCTATATGATTGTAATGTGTTATCAGATAACTTCTTATCATTTTGTATAAATTCTAAAAAACTTTCAATTTGTTTTTCCATGGCTTAGCTCCTTTTATTAATCTATTACTATACTATTTTTATGAATATTTATTATGTATATATTTATATCAAATTAATGCAAAAAAGTAAATAGATTTTTGCAATTATCTTATAAATATTTTGCAATATTTATTAGTATATTTTTTGAAACAAAAACCTCAATAAATGAAGAAAATATCATAAATACTAAAATTAATATACTAAAAAGAGTATGTCTTAATATTTCTAATTTTATGTTCTCTTTTCTTCTATCTTTCATTATTGAATTATGTAATCTCATACCACTTACAGAAAGTGCTATAATACATGGAATAAATACTATGTTTTGAAGAAAAATCGTTGATAAAATAAATAGAATTCCTTTCCATAATCCACAACTTGCAATTAGCGAAGATATTGTGTACCCTAAGCAAAAACCTCTAAAAGCAACTACTAAATATACAATTGAAATACCTATAACAGTTGATCCCATAAACCATAATATAGTAGCTAGTACAAAATTTTTCTTTATTGAATTTTTAAGTAATACCAAATCATTTATTTCTTTATTTTCCTTTAAAGAAGTTATAAAAGCAGTTATATAATTGTTAATTTCTAAACCTTGACTTTCGGAAGTATTATTTATGAAAATAACCCCTATTACAATTCCAATTAAAAAAATTACAGTAAAAATTATATATTCTTTTAAATTTTTTTCTATATGGGAAAAAATCAGTTCCTTTATCCTTGAATTCTTGCTTTTAGATATACTATATCTTCTTCTGTTCATTACCTACCTCCAAACAGCTTATACATAATCTCTATTCAAAACAATAAAAAAAAGAACAATTATGTTCTTTCTATTTTACCATAAACTCCTCCACCACCTGCTTGAATTGTCATTTTTCCTTCTCTTGCAGAAATTATGTTGTTTGCAATTTTTTCTCCTATTACAGCTTCTAAATCATCTTTGTTTAATTTATGTAATATATTCATTTCAGTTCCAAAACTATTTAACAATTTATCTATTGTTTTTCCTCCAAGTCCTGGTATAAATGTAAGTGGTATTTGGTAAATATATTCTGGCCTATTTTCTGGGCTTTTTGTTTCTTTTTTATCTTTTATAATTTCTATTCTGTCATACACTCCCATTGTTATATTCTTACTGTCACATGTATCACATAATGTTACAGGCGCATCTCCTGGTATATTTTTACCACACACTTCGCAATATGTTCTATGATATTTACCAAGTTTTGGATCTAATCCATAGTTTGTTATAATTTTTCTTCCTTCTTCATTTTTTAAAGCTTTTAGAAGTTCTTTAAAACTTATATCTCCAACTAACATTTTATTATATTCTCTTGCTATTTTTGGCAAAGAATGTGCGTCAGAATTGGTTACAAACGTTTTTGTTTCTAATTCTGAAATAGTATCTGCCAAAAAAGTATCTGAGCTTAAACCTAATTCTATAGCTGGTATTTTAGAGTATTTTTCTTTAAATATTTTTTCTAATCTATCTGTACAATTTCCATAAAAGCTTTTATGTGGTGTAAAACAATGTGCTGGTATTAATATTCCATTATATCTTTCTACTATATCTATTAGTTCATATGCAGAAATATCTGCTCTTTGTGAGCTTAATGTAATATTTTTTATATGTGTACTCATTTCTTTAGAAAAGCCTTTTATATCTTCTAAATGAGGAAAATAGCATAAATTATGTGCACTTCCACAATGTCCATTTAAGCCTTTCTCAGAAGTTTCTATTTCACTTCCTAAAATTATGCATACTTCATCCTTGTATATTATTCCTCCATCTTTTATTTCATATGCCTCACCTGTTTTTAAAAAGTTTTCTATATCTTCTATTACATATGGTGATGCACAATCTATAATTCCTACTATATTTATTCCTTTTCTATCTCTACACTCTTTTGCAATATTTGCAAAATTAAGACTCCTTGCTGCTGTAATTTTTATTGGTTTATTACTTTCACTTCTTCCTATGTGTACATGTAAATCTGCAAAAACTTCGTACATTTTTATCTTCTCCTATATACAAATTTCAGGTTACAAAATGCAACCTGATTAATGTTATTTATAAATACATTTCTTTATCTTGTATTTCTTTATTTTTATTAGCCTCTATTTCTGCTTTTGCTCTTTTTATATCTTCTAAAAATTTATCATATTTAGTCAATACAGTTCTTGAATATTCTTGTTCTGTTTGCTTACCTGCTTCTTTTCCCATAACAGAAAAAATACTAAATTTATCAAAATCTATCATGCGTTTATCTCCTTTGCTATATTTATAAATTGTTTAAATTCATCCATATAAGCATTATTACAATTTTTTAAGTTTCTACTTTCCAATAATATAAGAGCTTCTTCAATTGGAAAAGCAACTCTTTCTGGTCTATCTAAAAGCATTCCTCCAAAATTATCTGCTAATTCTAATATATCACTTTCTTTTTTTCTTGGTAAACTATTGCTATATCTATTTTGTTGCTCGCAAATTGTACAGAATTCTTTTGAAAAACCTAATTTAGCTAAAAAATTTGCTCCATCCTTTGCGTAGTTTTTTATTTTTTCTATGTCTTGGGCATTATTTACTTTTTTGCATCCACAAAGAAGCATAGCTGTAACAACTATATTTTCATCTACTTTTATATCCATAGATTCTATAAAAAGTTTAGCAATTAGTGATTTAAAAACTACTGAATTGTCAAAGAAAATATTTGTTTTCTTTTTTAAATAGTGCATAATTTCTATTTTTCTTCCATAATCTTTTTCAGCTAGTATATAATCTGCAAAAGTTTCCATACATTTGTCCTCCACAAATTTTTCTTATGTATATTCTACTTTCGCAGTCATTATATTTCATAAATAGCTATATTTCAACGTTTGTTACTAAAATGTAATGTTTTTGTAATTTATTAGTAATAATTATTCTAAATTCTAGAAATTTCGCTTCTTGCTAGTTCATCACACCTGTTATTAAACTCATTATCACTATGTCCTTTTACTTTTATGAAATTAACTTTATGAGTTTTGGTTAAAGAATAAAGTTCTTGCCATAATTCCTTATTTTTAACAGGTTCCTTATTTGCTGTTCTCCAATTGTTTTTTATCCAATTATAAATCCAACCCTTATTAAAACAATTTACAACATAAGCACTATCACTATACAAATCTACTTCACATGGCTTTTTTAATAATTTTAGTGCCTCTAAAACAGCTGTTATTTCCATTATATTGTTAGTAGTATCTGGATTTCCTCCACTAATTTCTTTTTTCACATCATTAAACATTAAAATTGCTCCCCAACCTCCAGGGCCTGGGTTTCCGAGAACACGCACCATCTGTATAAATTGTAACTTTATCCATTTTATTTTCCTTCCTATAAATTGTAATTTGTATTTTTGTTTTATTTATGATATTATATCAATAAATAATTCTATTTTTCAATATTAGGAGTTAAAAATGAGTAAAATATTAGGAATAATAGCCGAATATAATCCTTTTCATAATGGTCATTTGTTTCATTTGGAAGAGTCAAAAAAAATTGTCGACCCAGATTATACTGTGTGTATTATGAGTGGAAATTTTGTACAACGTCGGCGATACATCTACAATAGATAAATGGTCAAAAGCTGAAATCGCTTTAAAAATGGGAGTTGACCTAGTTGTTGAACTTCCTACTATTTATAGCATATCAAGTGCAGAAAATTTTGCTGAAGGTGCTATTAAGCTTTTAAGTGCCTTTGGTAATGATGTTACTCTTTCTTTTGGTAGTGAATGTGGAGATATTTCTGCATTAACTCAAATTGCTAATGTTTTATTCAATGAACCAAAAGAATATTTAACAATATTGCAACATGAACTTTCAAAAGGTATTTCGTATCCTAAAGCTAGAGAAAATGCTCTAATGTTTTATTTAGGTGATGTTAGAAAATATGCAAATATAGTTTCTTCTCCTAATAATATTTTAGGAATTGAATATTTAAAAGCTATGAAAAAACTAAAATCTAATATTGGGGCTATAACAATAAAAAGAGCTGGAACTGATTACAACAGTATAGAAACTTCTGAAAATATTGCTAGTGCAACAGCTTTAAGAAAGCTTATATCTTCCAATAAAAATGTAAGTTCATTCTTACCAAATGCTTCTTTTGAAATATTAAAGAATAATATAAAATACGGAAAAACAGTAAACAGTATTTCTTGTTTTGAAAAAGAAATTATATATACTTTAAGAAAAATGACTTTATCAGAAATTGCAAATTTGCAAGATGTTACAGAAGGTTTAGAAAACTCAATAAAAAGTTCTGCTGATTTGTGTAATAATTTAGAAGATTTAATAAATTCTGTTAAATCTAAAAGATATACTCGTTCTCGAATTCAAAGAATTTTATTATATTCTTTGCTAGATATTACAAAAAAAGACAAAAAAGATTCTTATAAAATTAACCCATATATAAGAGTTTTGGGAGTTAGTCAAAGAGGAAAAAATTTGCTTTCTCAAATAAGCGAAAATAAAAAATATCCAGTTATAACATCTGTAAAAAGATTTATTGATACAAATAATAACAAATCACTAAAAAACATGCTAGAAAAAGATATTTTGGCTTCTAACATATATACTTTAGGTTATGAATATGATTCTAAAGCTAATTTAGATTATACCAAAAAATTAATTGTATATTAAAATGGACTGACAATTTTGTTCAGTCCATTTATTTTATGAATTTATTCTTCCCAGTTATGATATACGTCCATTACATCATCTAAATCTTCTAGATTATCAATTAATCTTTGCATTCTTTCGCTTCCTTTTTCGTCTAATGAAACATATGTTGTAGGAATCATTTGCACTTCTGCTTCTGCAAATTCTAATCCTTCAGCTTCTAGAGCTTCTCTAACTGCTGTAAAATCAGAAGGTTCTGTTGTTATTTCGTAGCATTCCTCTTCTGATGCAAAATCTTCTGCTCCATTATCTATTGCAAGTAGCATTAATTCATCTTCAGATAAAGTTGTTTTTGTTTTATCTATAACAATAATTCCTTTTTTATTAAACATATATGAAACACAACCACTTGTTCCTAGATTTCCACCTGCTTTATCAAATACATGTCTTACATCTGCTGCTGTTCTATTTTTATTATCTGTTGAAGCATTTACAATTACTGCAACTCCATTTGGTCCATATCCTTCATATGTAATTTCTTCATAATTTTCATTACTTGCTGAAGCTTTTTTTATTGCATTGTTTATTGTATCATTAGGCATATTTGCTGCTTTACATTTTGCAATAACAGCTTTTAATTTTGAATTTCCTGCTGGCTCTGGTCCACCTTCTTTTACTGCTATTAACAATTCTCTTCCTAGTTTAGTAAATATTTTTCCTCTTGCAGCATCTGCTTTTCCTTTTTTAGCTGCTATATTATGCCATTTGCTATGTCCTGACATGTTTTCACACTCCTTTTTTATTTAATACTTAATAATTCTAACATATTTTAATATATTTGTGTAGTCTTTTTATTAAAATTCTGCACTTCCTGTTGTTCTTGGGAAAGGAATTACATCTCTAATATTAGACATTCCTGTTAAATACATTACCATTCTTTCAAAACCTAATCCAAATCCAGAATGTACAACAGTACCATATTTTCTTGTATCTAAATATGCTTTATATGTTTCTTCATTCATTCCTTGCTCTTTAATCTTATTTATTAATACTTCATAGCTTTCTTCCCTTTGACTACCGCCAATTATTTCTCCAACACCTGGTACTAATAAATCTACTGCTGCAACTGTTTTTCCATCTGGATTTTGTTTCATATAAAATGCTTTTACTCCTGCTGGATAATCTGTAACAAATACAGGTTTTTTATAAATTTTTTCTGTTATAAATCTTTCGTGTTCTGTTTGAAGTCCAGCTTCCCAATCTACTGGATATTTAAATTGTTCTTTATATGGTGTTAATAGTTCTATTGCTTTTGTATATGTTATTCTTTCAAATTCATTATTTAAAACATTCTCTAATCTATCAATTAAGCCCGGTTCTACAAACTTATTAAAAAATTCCATTTCTTCTGGAGCATTTTCCATTACAAATTTTATAATATATTTTACCATTGCTTCTGCTACATCCATATTATCATTTAAATCTGCAAAAGCCATTTCTGGTTCTATCATCCAAAATTCAGCAGCATGTCTTGGAGTATTAGAGTTTTCTGCTCTAAATGTTGGCCCAAATGTATAAATATTACCAAAAGCTGTTGCAAACATTTCTCCATTTAATTGACCACTAACAGTTAAGTTTACTGATTTTCCAAAAAAATCTTGTGTATAGTCTATCTCCCCTTTTTCAGTTTTTGGAACATTATCTAAATCCATAGTTGTTACTTTAAACATTTCACCTGCACCTTCGCAGTCACTTCCAGTTATTAATGGTGTATGCACATATACAAAGCCTTGTTCTTGGAAAAATTTATGAATAGCATATGCAACCAATGATCTTACTCTAAATACTGCCATAAAAGTATTTGTTCTAGGTCTTAAATGTGCAACAGTTCTTAGATATTCAAATGTATGTCTTTTATTTTGAATTGGATAATCTAAATCAGAAGCCCCTAAAATCTCTATTTCTTTTGCATGTATTTCAAATGGTTGTTTTCCTTCTGGTGTTTCTACCAAATCACCCTTTACTAAAATACTTGAACTTATACTTAATTTTGCTACATCCTTAAAATTACTTATTTTGTCTTCTTCAAAAATTACTTGAATGCATTTAAAAAAGCTACCATCATTTAATTCTATGAACCCTAATTTTTTTGAATCTCTTATTTGTCTAATCCAACCACAAACAGAAACTTCCTTTCCAACATAATCTTTTTGGTTTCTAAAGATTTCTTTAATTTGAACTCTTTCCATAAAAACTCCTCCATTCTTTTTTATTGCAAGGTACAACAAAGTCCCTGCAATACAAATTGCAGGGACGAATATAACTCCGCGGTACCACCCAACTTAAGAATTAGTAAAATAATTCTTCACTTTGTAAAATATGCTCCAATGCGTTTTGCTTTGCATTGTTTTCTAAAAAGGGCTTTCAGCCTATGACCCTTTATCTCTATTAGTAACCTCATACAGCTTTACATTGTACTAACGCACTTATTAATTTTTAATTATTTTACATTATTTTTTCTTAAATTGTCAAGCATTATTCAATTTTTCTTAAAATTAGTTGTTGCATCTTATCAATTTGACATAATGTCGCTAAAAATGGTATAATAGAGGTGCCAAAAAAATTTTTCAATTTGAAAGGATGTTTAACATGATAATTTGGCAATATCAAGAAGACACATCAAACGTGGAAGGATTTCAGCTTGTTGTAACAGAGAAATTTTTCCTTGTTCAGGACATGAGTGAAGAATCATTTTATACAAAATGCATTGCTATACACTCATGTACAGCAACAGAACCGAAAGACCTGTTAAAAGGTCTAGCCGATAACTTTGATGACACCAGTTCTTCGGAGCCTATTATGGTCTATTATGGACCTGATGTCAAAAAGGTTATTAACCAGATATGCGAAGAAAATTCTAAAATGTATCTGGCACACGACTAAAAAAAGTGGTCTTGCAAATTTGCAAGGCCACTTTTACTTTATATTTCTAATAGTGTTATTTTATTTTTATTTTTTATAATTATCTTTTCATCCTGCATCTTTTTTAGTTGCTTCATCATAGCAGTTCTATCTATTACCAAGTAATCTGCAAGTTCAGAAAGTGAAATTGGAATTTCAACTGTTTTAGTATTGTTCTCAATAGATAAGTTTTCTAAATATGATATCAATTTTTCTTTTATACTTTTATTTGCTAAAAGCTCTGTTCTATAATTTATATCTGCAACTCTATGTAATATTAAATCTGGTAAGTTTTTTAAAAGTGATATATGAAAAGTACAGTCTTTATTACAATTTTCTATAATATCATAAGGTAAAAATAATACTTCGCAGTCTTTTTTGGCTACAACAAACATTTCTCTATCTGTATGTAATTTATAAAAAGCTTCTCCAAACACATCATTTTTTCTTAAATAGTATATAATTCTTCTGTTTCCATCTTTGTCGTATCTAGCAAGATACGCTTCACCTTTTAAAAGAATATGCATTTGATTTCTCTTTAGTAAATATGTAGTAATTATTTCGTTCTTTTTAAATTTTTTTACTTCTGTTAAGGCACATTTCTTTTTTAGCTCTTCAATAAAATGCTCAACATCAAATGTTTTTTTCATAACTACTTCTCCTTACTTAATTTTATTTATATTATCATAAAAGTGTGGTCAAAGCAACAGTTGTTAAAAAAGTAAATTGAATACTGCCTGTTTTAAGCCTTGTAACGGTTTTGTAATATAAATGTAATAAAGTTTTCAGCTCTTAAATTTCAAGGTTTTCTCCCCTTCTATTCTTATTTTTTATATTTTTTTATTTTTTGTGGTCGTTGCAACAGATTTTTTTAAATTTTATTTATAAAATGTATTCAATCAAAAAATAATACAAAAGTTAAAGGAGGATTTTATTATGCAAGTAATAAAAAGAGACGGTAGAGTCGTAAATTTTAATCAAGAAAGAATTGTAAAAGCTATAACAATGGCAATGGCACAAACAACTGGTGGTGTTGATATAGATTTAGCAAATAAAATAGCAAATGCTGTAGAAAGACAATTAGAAGATAAAAATCAAGCTAGTGTTTACGAAATTCAAGATTTAGTAGAAAAAAGGCTTATGGCCTCTAGCAGAAAAGAAGTTGCTCAAAGCTATATAACATATAGATATAATAGAGATGTAGCAAGAAAATCTAGAACAAAAGATATTTTTCTAGATATTATTGGTGCAAAAGCAAATGATATAACAAGAGAAAATGCAAATATGAATGCAGATACTCCTGCTGGTATGATGATGAAATTTGCATCAGAAACTACAAAACCTTTTGTTGATGACTTTTTACTTTCTCCAGAAGTTAGAAAAGCTACACATGAAGGTTATATACATATTCACGATAAAGATTACTATCCTACAAAGAGTTTAACATGTTTACAACATCCTCTAGATAAAATATTACAAAATGGATTTAGAGCTGGTCATGGAAGTTCTAGACCTGCAAAAAGAATTGAAACAGCAAGTATAATTGGTTGTATTTCTATGGAAACTATTCAAAATGAAATGCATGGTGGACAAGCAATTCCTGCTTTTGATTACTACTTAGCTCCATATGTAAAAACTACTTTTATAGAAGAAATTAAAAAACTAGAAAATGCTTTTGGTAAAGACTTTTCTAATTTATATGAATATCAAGTAGAAGATTATATAAAAAAGGATCTAGACAATTTAGAAGGCGAAAAAAGAATTATTCAAGTTGCCGTTAATAACACAGTAGATAGAGTTCATCAATCTATGGAGGCATTTATTCATAACATGAACACAATACACTCAAGAGGTGGAAATCAAGTTGTATTTAGCTCTATAAATTATGGAACAGATACTTCTCCTGAAGGTAGATGTGTAATAAGAGAAATGTTAACTTCTACATATGAAGGTGTTGGAAATGGTGAAACAGCTATCTTCCCTATCCAAATTTGGAAGAAAAAAAGAGGTGTAAACTACTTACCACAAGATAAAAATTATGACTTATATCAATACGCATGTAAAGTTACAGCAAGAAGATTCTTCCCTAACTTTATAAACCTAGATGCTACATTTAATCAAAATGAAAAATGGAAAGCAGATGATCCAAATAGATATTATTATGAATGTGCTACAATGGGATGCAGAACAAGAGTTTTTGGAGATAGACACGGAGAAAAAACTTCTGTTGGAAGAGGCAATCTATCTTTTACTACACTTAATCTTCCAAAACTTGCAATTGAATCTGCTTACGAAGCACAAGAAAAACTAGGCTTAAAATTTGAACTAGGTATAAATAGTGAAAAAAATATGACTGCTTCTTACAATAAAACTGTAAAGAAAATATTTATGAACAAACTAGAAGATTACGCAAGAATCGCAGCTACTCAATTATATGAAAGATACAAATTCCAATGTACTGCTGTTGCAAAACAATTTCCTCTTTTAATGTCTGGTATGTGGCAAGGTAGTGAAAATTTAAAACCTAATGATTCTGTTGAATCAGTATTAAAACATGGAACTTTAAGTATTGGTTTTATAGGTCTTGCAGAATGCTTAATTGCTTTAACTGGTAAACATCATGGAGAATCAGAAAAATCACAAGAACTAGGAATAGAAATAATATCTAGACTTAACGAATTGTGCGAGGAATTCTCTGACAAATATGATTTAAACTATTCTCTACTTGGAACTCCTGCTGAAGGTTTATCTGGAAGATTTACAAGAATGGACAAAAAAGAATTTGGTATAATTCCAGGTATTACAGATAGAGATTACTATACAAATAGTAACCATGTTCCAGTATGGTATAAATGTACTGCTGAACATAAAGCAAAAATAGAAGCACCTTATCATTCACTAACGCCAGCCGGACATATATTCTATATAGAATTAGATGGAGATGCAACACATAACCCTAGTACAGTAGAAGCAGTTGTAAATTTAATGGATAAATACAACATGGGTTATGGTTCTATAAACCATACTCGTTCTAGATGTATGCAATGTGGATTTGAAAACGCAGATGCAAACTTAACAAAATGTCCTCAATGTGGTAGTGAAGACATAGATACAATCCAAAGAATTACAGGCTATTTAGTAGGAACAACTTCTAGATGGAATTCAGCAAAACTTGCAGAACTAAAAGATAGAGTTACACACACAGGTTTTAGCAAATAATCTGTAATAATAGAACAAAGCGGCTAAAGTCGCCCTAGTATATAAATATTAGTGGGAGCCCCCACTTTTTATGTAAATTGACTGAATTATAAAAAAGTGGTATAATTAATATGTATTAGGTAAATGCCTATACAAAAATATTATACTAATGAAAGGAGGTCACTATTGTGACCTACACAACCAAAACTCCTAAGCTCTTTGCTAAATTTTTCTGCGAGGAAAATCCGGAGGCAATCGAAAACGTTCTCCATACCTTTGAAAAGTGCCATGGTGAATCCAGTACTGTTGAAGTTATCTTCTTCATTACAAATGGACCCACAAACAGAATGGCAACTCCGAAAGATATTACTTATGGTAATGTCTTAGGTTATAACTTTTCTGATTATGCGACGAACAAGTATTATAGCCGTCGTCAGTTGCTTGTAAGAGTTTCATCTGCAGTTTAATTGGAGTTCCGCTCTGCTACTAAAGCAGGGCGGTTTTCTTTTTTTCTTGACATTTGTGTTATAATATTTATGATTTGTAAAAAAATATATTTAAGAGGTGTATTATGGATAATAGAAAATTAGAATTAGTTACAGATTTTTATGAATTTACAATGTCAAATGGATATTTTGCTATGAATATGAACACTGTAAATGCATATTTTGATGTGTTTTTTAGAGAAATTCCAGATGGTGGTGGTTATGTTATATTTGCTGGATTAGAGCAAATAATTGAATATATTCAAAACCTACATTTTGATGAAGAAGATATTAATTACTTAAAAAGTACAAATAAATTCTCTAATGAATTTTTAAACTACTTAGAAAACTTTAAATTTAGTGGAGATATTTGGGCTGTTCCAGAAGGTACAGTGGTCTTCCCTACAGAACCTTTAATTACAGTAAAAGCTCCATTAATAGAAGCTCAACTTTTAGAAACTATGCTTTTGCTTTTAATTAACCATCAAAGCTTAATTGCAACAAAAGCAAGTAGAATAGTTAGTGCTGCAAAAGGACGTCCTGTAATGGAATTTGGAGCTCGTAGAGCACATAGTATTGATGCAGCAGTTTATGGAGCAAGAGCAGCAATAATTGGTGGTTGTGTTGGAACTTCTTGTACTCTTACAGCACAAAAATATAATGTACCTGCAAGTGGAACTATGGCACATAGCTTTATACAAAGTTTTGATTCTGAATATGAAGCATTTAAAGCTTATGCAGAAAATTACCCAGATGACTGTACTTTACTAATAGATACTTATGATTCTTTGGGTTCTGGAATTAATAATGCAATTAAAGTATTTAATGAAGTCTTAACTCCTATGGGATACAGACCAAAAGCTGTACGAATTGATAGTGGTGATTTATCTTATCTTTCTAAAAAATTAAGAACAACATTAGATGAAGCTGGTTACGAAGATTGTAAAATATGTGGCACAAATTCTTTAGACGAATATGTAATTACATCAATATTAGATGAAGGAGCTAAATTGGATTCTTTTGGAGTTGGAGAAAATTTAATTACAGCAAAAAGCAACCCTGTTTTTGGTGGTGTATATAAATTAAGTGCTATAGAAAAAGAAGGAAAAATAATTCCTAAAATAAAAGTTTCAAATAATACAATAAAAATCACTAATCCTGGCTTTAAGAAAACATACAGATTTTACGATAACAAAACAAATAAAGCTATTGCAGATGTTATTGCATTACATGATGAAATTATACCAGAAAATAACTACACAATATTTGACCCAACAGCAACATGGAAAAAGAAAACCTTAACTAATTATACAGCTAGACCTTTACAAGAAAAAATTTTTGAAAACGGAAATTTAATATACACTTCCCCATCTTTAAAAGAAATTGCCGAAAATGCAAAAAAAGAATTAGAAACTTTATGGAATGAAATAAAACGTATAAAAAATCCTCATAAATACTATGTAGATTTATCTAAAAATCTATGGGAACTAAAAGATAATATGTTACACAATTTATAAAATAACTAAGTATACAAAAGAGGCTTCCAACAGGAATCCTCTTTTAATAAACTTATCAAATTTATTGCTCACATTTCATATTTTTATTCATATAAAATTTTCTTTCTGCAAGTTTATCTTGTACTCCTCTTAATGCTTCTCCAAATCTTTGGAAATGCACTACTTCTCTTTCTCTTAAAAATCGAAGTACATCTAATACATCTTGGTCATCTTTGCATAAATCAATTAATTTTTCATATGTTGCTCGTGCTTTTTGTTCGGCTGCTAAATCCTCTTGTAAATCTGCAATCGGATCACCTTTTACTGCTAAAGCATTTGCGTCAAAAGGAACTCCTGCTGCTGATTGTGGGTATACTCCCCAACCATGATCTGTATAATATGCTCCAAGACCTGCTTTTGCTAATTCATCTGAACTGCATCCATCTGTTAATTGATGAACCAATGTTCCTACCATTTCTAAATGGGCTAATTCTTCTGTACCACCATGTTGTCAATTATAAAAAATTATGACTATTGGCTGTAAAATTAAAAAAGTTCACCGGGTGAACTAAAGTACACTTAGTGAACTTTTTATTTATTAAACTTTATATTCAGCACTTTTTTCTTCTAACAATTTAAAATCACAACTTAAATCTTTATAAAATTTAGCCATCTTACTTTTACTATTTTTAGTAACTATACTATAAATCTTTTCTGCTTTTTCCATAATTTTTGCTTTATTTTCAGGCTTATTTATGTAAGAATATTGTTCTGAAAGTAGTCTTTTATATCCATAACTTTTACTTTTTATATCTAATAAATAAACACTTTCTTGTGGTACTGGTATCATATCAGAAAATCTAATTATACCTAAATCATTTTTTGTTTTAGTATTTATAATTTTGAAAAAAGTTAAATTATCTTTATATGTTTTATGTTTTTGTTTTGGCGAAAATAAAGGTGCGAAATAATAATGCTCTTCAACAATAATTACAACTCCTATATATGGTCTTTTTTCATTTTTATTATAAGCAATATGTTTATCAAATTGACTTAAATATTTAATATAATTATCATCTATAATATAAAAATTTAATTTTCCTAATTTTATTTTCTTTGTATCCTTCATTTATTCCTCCGTATTATAAATATAGGGGATACTTTTTTAAGTACCCCCATAATTTTTTTGGAAACTCATTTATAGTAACCTAAAGGCTCGTTTCTAACCTAATGTTCAATAGGATATTCGTTTATAGGATTCGCATCCTAAAGGCTCATATCTAACCTAATGTTTAAATTTGCACTTGTTTATGAAATTAATCAAAGGCTTGTGCAACCTAGTTTATTTGATAAATTAATTTATCAATATTAGTATATTCATTATACTTTATTTTATTTACAAAATCAATACTTTGTGCCAAATTTTCATAAATTCTAAGTACACTAAGTGAACTTATTAAATTTGTTATTCACTAAGTGAATTTAATTTAGTTCACTCGGTGAACTTTTACCTAAAAATAGTAAATTTTGAGTTCATTTAGTGAACTTTCGCACTCTAATAGACATTTTTTAGTAGTTCATTCGGTGAATTTCCGCATCACTTTTGCATAAAATTTTTGTTCTTTTATTAACTCTAGAAGGCTTGTCCTTCTACGTGTATATGTGATATGTTAATCATCACTATCCTGCCTTTAGAGTTCACCCAAGTTCACTCTAACAAAACATTGTTTATGTATACTTTACACATACTTATCCTTAAATCCTCTTAAATGAAAAATAATGTGCTTTTAAAATTTTTTTCAAGGTTGTGCTATAGCACATTCAATTTAACCTTGAAAAAAATTTATAAGGCACATTATAATTGTTACAAAGATTTATACGGCAACTCCTATACCTGTTCTATAAACAATGATATTTACAATTAGTATTATAAAGAACAGAATAATATAATTTTTTACTTTTAAATCTTGTTTTATAATAACTTTATTTACTAAAAAAGATATTATTGCTGTTATTAATGCAGTTATCACCGTTGGAAGTCCACGTCCTAAAAATAAAGCATAAAAATCTTCAACTAAAGAATAATCTACTCCTGGACCAGGCATTCTATTTACCCATCGATTACTTGATATAAAATAAATAATAATGCCATTTAGAATTATAAAAATTACATTTAATATTTTATTCTTTTTGTTCATTTACTTTTACCTCCTTTCAAAAACAAACATACTACTCTTTTCAATTTGATTATATTTTATATTAAAATTTATTAGATTACAACATTTTTAGAAAAAAGGGAAATAAATGGGAATTGATTTTATAAGTCGCCCATCATATAATGTTAGCATAGAGAATTGTGAATTTGCTCAAGACAAGCCAGTCTTGGGTATTTTTTTATTCTTTTCTCATAAAGTTAAATGAGGCGATTTATATGATATTAGAAGAATACACATTAGAAAATACAAAAATAAAGTTTTATGATGATTTCATAGTAGAAAATATTACTATTCAAAAAGAATATATAGATAACATCATAATTAATTTAATAAATAAATCTTATCATTGTAATTTGTCGAATTTATATATATAATTTTAGCAAGTTAAAGACAAATTACAAGGAAAGGAGGAAATGTGCAAGATGGCACATATGCAATATATTTAAGAAAATCAAGAGAAGATATAGAATCTGAAAAATATGGTGAAGGCGAAACTTTAGCAAGACATGAAAAAATCTTGACTACTCTAGCTTCAACACGAAATTTAACTATTGGTAAAATTTACAGAGAAGTTGTAAGTGGTGAAACTATTAGTGAAAGAAAAGAAATACAAAAACTTTTAAAAGATGTTGAAAACGAAAAATGGACTGGCATCTTAGTTGTTGAAGTAGAAAGACTTGCTCGTGGTGATACTGCTGATCAAGGTAGAGTTTCAAAAGCTTTTAAATACTCTCATACCAAAATTATTACACCCATTAAAACATATGACCCAGATAATGAATTTGATGAAGAATATTTTGAGTTTGGCTTATTTATGTCTAGAAGAGAATATAAAACAATAAATAGGCGTTTACAAAGAGGTCGTGAGATTTCTGTTTCAGAGGGTAAATTTGTTGGTAACATTGCTCCATTTGGATATGATAGAGTAAAATTAAAAGATTCTAAAGGTTATAGCTTATCAATAAATCAAGATGAAGCACATATTGTAAAAGAAATCTTTAGATTATATTCTTTTGAAAGTAATACTATAAATTCGGTTGCTAAACAATTAAATTCTCTTAATTTAAAACCTAGAATTTCAGATGAATGGACTATTTCTTCTGTTAAAGATATTCTTTCTAATCCTACATATATCGGAAAAATTGTTTGGAATAGAAGGAAACAAAAAAAGAAAACGAAAAACGGACATCTTATAATTAGTAGACCTCGTAATAATGAATATTTAATTTATGATGGATTACATGATCCAATTATTGATGATAAAACTTGGAATTTAGTACAAGAAAAAAGAAAACAAAATGCTCCTAAAGTAAAACATAGCAATATAGTTCAAAATCCATTAGTTGGTTTAGTATTTTGCGAAAAATGTGGCAAACCTATGCAAAGGCGACCTTATACAAAAGCTGATAAACCTGCTACACTTATGTGTTCTAATTCAAAATGTGATAATGTAAGTTCTAAACTTTATATTGTAGAAAATAAAATCATTGAATCATTAAAAATTTGGCTTGAAAATTACAAAGTAAATTATAATATAAAAGATAATTCTAGTACAGATAATAACAAGATAATAGAAAAATCCATTTTAGCTACACAAAAAGAATTAGAAAAAGAAAATATTAAACTTAATAAAATCTATGACTTTTTAGAAAATGGTATTTATAACAAAGATGAATTTATAAATCGTTCTAAATCTATAAAAGATAATATTCGAAATTTAGAAAACAAATTAAATGAATATACTGAACTTTTAAGTAAAAATAATGAAATGAAACAACAAAAAGAAATTATGATACCTAAATTTAAAAATGTTATAGATTTATATTATAAGTTAGAATCTGCTGAAGATAAAAACATTTTACTTAAAAGTATTCTTGCAAAAGTTACATATTTAAAAACTGAAAAAGCTATAAAAAAAGAATCAGACCCTACCAAATTTGAATTACATATATATCCTAAAATACCTAAAATCTAATATTAATTTTAGCAAGGCTCTGTAAGGCGGACGACCACTGGTCGCCCCTACAAATTCTCTACTGTTTAAATTGTAAATTTTTACAGTCAATAGTTAAAGTTGTAATTTTGTTAGTTGTTAAGGCTTTGCCGACTACAAATAACCTATGTCTTTAACTATTGACAACATCATGGTACTCATTCTTCTGTACCTATATCATTTAATATAGCTTTTGCTTTTTGGTCTGGCATTCCAAATCTTTGCGATAAATATCTAAGTGATGCTCCAAGCTCTCCATCTGGTCCTCCATATTGAGATATTATAAACTTTGCTAAACGAGGATTCGGGCATTTAATATTTATTGGGTATTCTAATACTTTATTATAAGTCCACATCTAATAATTCCCCCTTTCCCATGGCCATGGTTCCTCAAGCCATCTCCATTTGTTGCATGGATAAAAAATTGTTAATGGCCCATACATTTTTTTGTATTTGTCTTTTAAATCTTTTACTTGTTTACAATATTCTCTGTGCATACAAAGAGCCCTTTGGTCATCTGGGTGTGTATCCAAATATAGTCCAAGTTCTATTATGGCAAAATCTAAACTTTTAATTTGATCAATCATTTCTTGTCTTCTCATATCTTTATTGCATTCACAATCATTTCTATTTTCTTCTGTTTGACATTCTTTACTGTCTATCATTTGTTACACCCCTTTCCTATTGTATTTGCATTTCTAATAAATTCAATTTCTTCCATTGATTGTCCTGGCATATACGGACTTACAAGTTCAGGAAAAATTGTTCCCATTTTAAGTCCAACACATGGCATAAATGTTTTATCCATAGTTTGCCATGGTACATAGCTTTGTGCAAACATTGGATTTGTTGGAAACAAATTATCTTCTTCATCAAATCCACATTCGCAATTATCTTCATGTAAAGCCATAGTGTTTTGTATATAATTACAAGTATCATCAATTAAATCTTGATTATTATTGTTCATCATATTATTACAGCCACAAGCTCTACACTGTGTATAATTTCTATACATTTTTATTCCTCCTTTATAGCGTATATATATATCTTATGTTTACTTGCAAAAAAACGTGAAAAAAGCACATAAAAGTAATAAACTTTTATGTGCTTTAATATTTATTTTTTTAATTTTTACGTTTTTTAATTAAAACTCCTGCAATAATTAGTGCTATCACAGTTAAAACTGCTAATAAAATTAGTGCTGGTATTTTACTTTCTGTTTGAACCTTTACAACATTTGAATTAATAAATACATTTATTTTATATTCATTTGTTGTTTCTCCATTTTCTGCTGTTACTATAATTCTAATTAAATTATCTCCATCTTTTAAATTTTCGTTACCCTCTATTACAAAATTAGCTTTTTCATTCTCTGTTTCTGCTGAAATATCTAACTTAGATATTTCTTCATTTATGTTTAAATTATAATTGTATATATTATTTTGAAAAGATGGGTATATATTAAATCCTTGAATTATTAAAGATTTTAACCTTGCATTCATGGCTTCTTCATCTAATGTTTTTGTTACAATTATTGTATATACTTTTCTATTGCCGGCTTCTGCTTCTACTGTAACTGTTATTTTATTTTCTCCTTCTTCTAAATTTTCATTACCATTAACAATTACTGTTGCTTTAGAATCTTCTGCTTCTGCAATTATTTTAATTGTTTCTACATCTAATTCTACAATTGCTGTATATTCCGTAACACTAGCTTTAAACTCTGGCGCTAAATCTGTTCCTTCCAAAACTAAACTTTTTAAATTTGCATTTTCAGATTCAACTTTTTTATTAGAATTACTATTAGTATATTGTGGTTCATAAGTTGAAGTGTTTGGCTTTTGCGGTGTAGATGTATTGTTTTGTGAAGGCTCCTGTTGTTCTGGTTCTTTTTCTGGTTGTTGCTCCGGTTCTTTTTCTGGTTCTTTCTCAGGCTCCTTTTCAGGTTCTTGTTCTGGTTCATTGCTCTCATCTTCAGGATTATCCACTGGTGGTGTTACTACTTCACCTTCATTAGATGCTGTATTTCCATCTAAATCTGTTGCATAAACATTTACTTGAAAAACTAAACAAATTATTAATAAAACTAAAAATACCTTTTTCTTTATCATTTTTTTCTCCATTTTTATAATTTATATTTGTACTATTCCACCCATTACTGTATTTATATCTGCTTCTAAATCAGATAAGTCTGTAACTACCTTTGCTCCTCCTGCAATTACTACTTTATCTCCTTTTTGTAAAAATCCTTCTTTTTTCAATGTAGCTATACCTAAATAAACTAATTTATCTATACTTTCTTGATGTGGAAAAAGTTTAGGTATAATATTCCATGCTGCCCCTAACTGTCTATATGTTGTTTCATTTTCTGTTATTGCAAATATTGGGCATTCTGGTCCAAAACTTGATAACATTCTTGATGTATCACCTGTATTTGTATATGCAATAATTGCTTTTGCATTTATATTTGCTGCTAATGTACATACAGAAAAATTCATATTAAACTTATAATCTAAATCTTCTAAATTATAATCTCTATTTTTAAATCTTTTCCAATATTTTAAAGATTCTTCTATTTTTAAAGCAACTCTACTCATTGTTTTTACGCATTCAACAGGATAATTTCCTGTTGCAGTTTCTCCAGATAGCATTATAGCGCTACTTCCATCATATATAGCATTAGCAATATCACTAACCTCTGCTCTTGTTGGTTTTGAATTTGTTATCATGCTTTCTAACATTTGTGTTGCTGTAATTACTGGTTTTCCTTGTTTATATGTCTTTTTGATAAACTGTTTTTGATAGATAGGAACTTCTTCCATAGGTATTTCCACACCTAAGTCTCCTCTTGCTACCATTATTCCGTCTGATACATCTAATATTTTATCAAAATTATCTATTCCTTCTCTATTTTCTATTTTAGATATTACTTTTATATGTTCTCCATTGTTTTGCTTTAAAACTTCTTTAATTGCAAGTACATCTTCTGGTTTTCTTACAAAAGAAGCTGCTATATAGTCAAAACCTGCTGTTATTCCATATTTTATATCTGCAATATCTTTTTCTGTTATACTTGGCAAATTTAAAACTAAATCTGGTACATTAATACTTTTTTTATTAGTTAAATACCCACCTTGTATAATTTCGCAAACAATATCTTTATTTACTATTTCTTTTACTTTTAATTCAATTGTTCCATCATTTATTAGTATTGTTTTTCCTACAGAAACGTCTTTATATAAATCTTTATATGTTATAGATACTTTTGTTTTATCTCCTAATTCATCTGCATTTAATAATGTAAAAGTTTCTCCTTGTTCTAGTAAAACTTTTTTATCATCTACAAATTTTCCTATTCTTATTTCTGGTCCTTGTGTATCTAATAGTAGTGGAATTGATAGACCTAGCTCTTTTCTAACCAATTTAAAAACATTTATTCTTTCTTCTTGGTCTTGATAATTTCCATGTGAAAAATTTATTCTTCCCACATTCATACCTGCATGCATAAGCTCTTTTAAAACTTCTGGATCATCTGTGGCTGGTCCTAAAGTACATACTATTTTAGTTTTTCTCATCATATTCCCATTCCTCATTTTTTAAAATTTTTTGTGGATTCAAAGTCGATAACTTTTCAAAATTTGAATCTCCTATTAATTTTTTAATTTTTTTAATTGCCTCTGGTATAAGCAAATATATTTGATTTGGCTTATGACAATCGCTTCCTAAAAAATGAACTAAATTATTTTTTAACAATTTTTTAACTGTCTTTTTGGCTTTGTCGCCATATAAACCTAATATACTTGCATAATTGCTTTGAATTAAAGCTCCTTTATTGATATAATCTTCTACTAATTCTGGATTTTCTTGAACACATTTATATCTTTCTGGATGAGCAATTATTGGTTTAATAGAAATACTTTCTAAAAAATACAATACATAATCTAAATTTTTTACTGTTGAGCTAAGTGGCAATTCTATTAGCATATACCTGCTATTTGCTAATGTTAATAATTTTTTATCTTTTATAAGATCTTCCATCTGGCTAGATATATATATTTCCATTCCCGAATGCAAATTCACATCAATTTCTTTATTATCTAAAACTTCTTGTAATTTTTCCTTCCAAAAGACTAATTCCTTTGAATTAGTCTCATAGCTATTTAATAAAAAATGCGATGTTAATATTATATCTGTAAAGCCTATTTTTCTTGCTTCTTGTATCATATCAAAAGTATCTTTTACACTTGCTGATCCATCATCTACATTTGGAATTATATGTGAATGTACATCTATCATATGCTTTACTCCTATTTATCTTTTAAATATTCATCTAATTGATTTAATATATCATTTTGTTTAGTTTTTGTTAACTTTGAAGAATTATTTGTATAAATTTCTTTTGCTGGTTCTTGCTTTCTTGCAGTATTATTTATTGGAGCTGTAGAACCATAATAATAACTTGATTCGTATTTTGCAACATTTACAGGAACCTTATTAAGAACTACACCTGCAACTTTTCCTCCAACATTTTCTATATCTCTTTTTACTTTTGCTAAATTATCTTTTTTAGTAGATTTATGAGAAGAAACAATTATTGTACTATCAACTATTCTAGATAGTATTAATGCATCTGTAACAATTAATCCTGGTGTTCCATCTAATATTACAATATCAAAAATTTCTTTTAATTTATCTATCATTTTTAGTGTTTTTTCTGAAGCTAAAAGTTCAGAAGGATTTGGTGGTACATTGCCACATGTTATTAAAAATAAATTATCTACTGCTGTTGGTTTTATATAATTAATAATTCCTTGACTTTTTGATGTACCTATTTCATCTATTCCAGATAAATAATTTGATAAACCAGGAATATTATCTATTTGAAACATTGTATGTAATCTTCCTTTTCTCATATCTGCATCTATTAATGCAACTCTTTTTCCAGCTTGAGCAAATGTTATTGCTAAGTTAGAAGAAACCCAGCTTTTACCTTCACCTGGCATTGTAGATGTTATTAAAAGTGTTTTTAATTCATTTTTTGAATTCATAAATTGTATATTTGTTCTTAATGTTCTAAAAACCTCTGCTATAGGAGATTTTGGACTTCTTTGAACTATTAATTCTCTTCTCATTATCTTTTACCTCCTTTTCTGCTATTTTCTATATTATAATCAGGTATAGAGGTTAAAACTAATAATCCTGTAGCCTTTTCTATATCTTCTTCTGTTTTTACTGTTGTATCTAACATGTTTGCAATTAAGCACACTATTACCGAAATTACAATTCCTATAAATGCAAATATAACTAAATCTTTTGCATGATTTATATTTGCTGGAACATCACTTGCTTCTGCTCTATCCAAAACATATATATTGCTTATGTTATAAATTTCAACTACCTTTTCGCTAAATACTTTTGCAATTTCATTTGCAATTGAAGCAGCTTTTTCTGGATCCTCATTTTTTACTGTAATTTCTATAAGTTCTGTATCTGAAACAGCTTTAACAGATACATTTTGCTTTATTGAATCCATATCTGATTCAGACATTCCTAAATTACTAATAACCTTACTTAATACTGATTTTCTTTTCATAATTTCACTATATGTTGAAACTAATTTAGAGTTTAAAGTTAAGTCTGTTTGTGTAATTGAGCTATCTCCTGTGCTATCTACTGTTTTAGAACTTTGTGCAAGTATTAATGTAGTAGAAGCTTTATAAACAGGCGTTAAATAAAAATATGAATACAAAACTCCCACTATTACTGCAATAATTGTAATAAGTAGTATTTCTAATTTTCTATTCCAAAAAATTAAAAACAATTCTTTTAAATCTAATTCTTCCATTTTTTCTCCCTTTCTTTTGTAAATTTATTTTAACAAATTCTTCAAATATTATATATGTTTTCACTCCATATTTGCAATAGTTTTTCAAACTTTTTTTGCTTAATTTTTGAGCCATTTTTCTTTAGTATCTAGTAAGCCTAGCAATAGTCAAAATAATGGAGCAATTACCATTATTTTTTTATTATATTTGAATTATATATATTTATTAAATCTGTGTCAATATGGTTTTACCTTCTTTTTATATGCCTCTTACGCTAAAAAGAACTGATACTTAAGGTCATTTTATCAGTTCTTTTTATAATATTTAGTTGTATCTAATTAAATTCTTTAATTTTATTTAATGCAATAAAATCTTGTTTTGTAAATTCTATTACATTATTTTTATTTGTCTTTTTTATGTATTTTTGCCTTTCAAGTAAAATTTTGTTAAAGTCATTATCATTTAATTTTTTTCCACCAAAGCAAATATATTTTTCTAACTCTCCAAAATATTCTATTTTATACAGTGTGTTTGTTTTTGCAAATGAAGGCAATTTTAATGGATAATAATTATCAATAGTAACATTATAATCCTTAATTAAATTTCTAATATTTTTTCCTGAAATTTTTGATATATTTATCATTTCTATTGTATTATTATCATTTTTTGAAACAATCATGTACCTGTTTTTTTCTTCAACTATACCTCCATCTAATTTGGGTGGAATAAAGTTTAAAAATTGTCCGTTTTTCTATCAATAATCTTCTACTTCTAAATTATTATATTGTTTGGATATTTCATATCCATCTAATACCTTTTGTATTCTATATAATTCTTTTTTTAATTCATTGTATGGTATTTGAGATGCCTTTTTTGAATAAAATCCAAACCTTTTTGACTTTTCGAAAAAACATTTCCACGCATCAAATTCATGTGATAGTTCTGAAAGTTCTTGTGCAGATGCATCTCCAAATATTTGAACAGTAGTATTTAATGTTTCTAAAATTTTTTTATCTAATTTTATTTCATTAGCTTTAACATCCCTAAACATCTCATTATACTGTTTTCTATAGTTAGTCATTACAGTCTCTAAAACAACTCCATCCTTAAATGCTTTAAATTCTTCAGCAAACATTGTTTTTCCATCATTTTTTGCCATATATATTAATTGAGCAAAAAATAAAAGTTTTTGTATTTTCATATTACCTTCTCTTGTATTAGGATTTTCAATTATTTTTTGAGTACAAAACCATTTTGCAATATCATTTGGATTAACTATATTCATTTCTGCACACCTTCTTTCTTTTGGTACATTAATTTAATGCTACCATTTATTTTATTATCAGTCAAGAAAATTCGTTCGCCTTTTTTCGACATTTTAATTTAATTTTCTTTAATCTCTTGCAAATAGGTCTCTTGTATAAACTTTTTCTTTTACATCGTCCAAATCGCTATTCATTCTATTTGCAACTATTACATCAGAAAGTTTTTTAAATTCTTCCATATCTTTTATTACTCTACTTTTAAAGAATTCATCTTCTTTTAATGTTGGTTCATATACTACAACTTCTATTCCTTTTGCTTTAATTCTTTTCATTATACCTTGTATTGCACTAGACCTAAAATTATCAGATCCACTTTTCATTGTTAATCTATAAATTCCAACAACATTTGGTTTTTTTGAAATAATTGTATCTGCAATATGATCTTTTCTTGTAGTATTACTTTGAACAATAGCACTAATCAAATTCTCTGGAACATCTTTGTAATTTGCTTTTAATTGTTTTGTATCTTTTGGTAAACAATATCCACCATATCCAAAAGATGGGTTGTTGTAATGTGTACCAATTCTTGGGTCTAAACATACACCATCTATAACATCTTTTGTATTAAGACCTTTCATTTCTGCATAAGTATCTAATTCATTAAAATATGCAACTCTTAAAGCTAAATATGTATTTGCAAATAACTTAACAGCTTCTGCTTCTGTAGAATTCATAAATTTAATTTCTACATTTTCTTTTAAGCACGCATCTTTTAAAAGATTAGCAAACTCTTCAGCTCTTTTAGATTTTTCTCCTACAACAATTCTAGATGGATATAAATTATCATATAAAGCCTTTCCCTCTCTTAAAAACTCTGGGCTAAATAATATATTGTCTATTCCATATTTTTCTTTCATTGAATTAATAAACCCTACAGGAATTGTAGACTTAACAACCATTGTAGTATCTAAATTCATGCTTTTAACCTTTTGAATAATATCTTCTACACTAGAAGTATCAAAATAATTCTGTTCATCATCATAATTTGTTGGTGTACTAATTATAATAAACTTTGCGCCTTCAAAAGCTTCTTTATAATCCAAAGTTGCCTTTAAATTTAATTCTTTTGTTTTAAAAAACTCCTCAATTTTTTCATCTTCAATTGGTGAAATACGATTATTTATCATTTCTACCTTATTAGGAATAACATCTAATGCTATTACTTCATTTTTTTGACTTAATAATGTTGCTAAAGATAAACCAACATATCCTGTTCCTGCTACTGCTATTTTCATATTATTTTCCCCCTAAATATATAAATCTTTATTTACTTTATACCAATTCACAAAATTTTCAATGCCTTCCTTAAAAGAAGTTTTTGGATTATATCCTATTAATTCTTTTGCCTTTGAAACATCTGCAAAAGTTCTATCTACATCCCCTGGTTGCATTGGTAATTGTTTAATTTTAGGTTCAACACCAACAACTTGTCCAATAACATCTATCATTTCTTTTAAAGAAACTGGAGAAGAATTTCCTAAATTTAATATTTCATATACATTATCATTATTTTCAACATAATTACAAGACCTAATAATTCCATCAACAATATCATCTATATATGTATAATCTCTTGAAGTTGTTCCATCTCCAAACATAGGTATTTCTTTATCTTCAAGCATTAGTCTTGTAAACTTATTAATAGCCAAATCTGGTCTTTGCTTTGGACCATACACTGTAAAAAATCTAAGCATTATAACATTAAAATCAAATAACTTATGGTACACATGTGTCATAACCTCATTAGCCTTTTTAGTTGCTGCATATGGGCTAATTGCAAAATCTACAACCATACTTTCTTTAAACGGAACTTCTTTGCAATTTCCATAAACACTACTAGAAGATGCCATAACAAGATTTTTAATATTGTGTGCTTTCATTTCCTCTAAAATATTTTGAGTTCCCATGCAATTAACTTCTTGGTATAGCACAGGATTTTCAATAGAAGGTCTAACCCCTGCCATAGCTGCCAAATGCATTACAATATCAATACTATTCTCCTCAAAAATCTTTTTTACAGCTTCTTTATCTCTAATATCATTTCTATATAATTTAAAATTAGAATTTTTAATTAGCTCTTTAACATTGTTTTCTTTAATTTTAGGATTATAAAAATCACAAAAATTATCAATAGCAACAACCTTGTTTCCCTCTTTAACTAATCTTTCACTTAAACTAGAGCCAATAAAACCTGCTCCACCGGTAACTAAATATGTTTTCAACTTATAAATCCCCTTTCTTCTTTAAAAAAGCTATTCTTGACTTCTCTGCATTATCTTTTACAGGTTCATATTCTAATTCTCTTTCTACAGTATATATTCCCACATTTTCTATATATGGAAAATAATCAAAAATAAATTTTTCATATTTATATGCGTTTGGTTCATCTGGAACAACAACATTCCCCTCTTTATTTGTATATGTAGCTTTTTTCTTTGCTACATGATATGGAATATCTATATCTACAAGCTTTTCTATTGTTTTTATATTAAACATGTTACAATTTATATGTACATTTGAAAAATAAAAATTTCCTAAACTATCTTTTCTATTTGCCAATTCAGGAGCAATTTCGGTATATTCAAGTACATTTACTTTGTTATCTTTTACGCAAAATACACCACTTTTTTGATTTGGGTCTTTTTTTATAATTGATTTACTAATAGCATTAAAATTCTCTTTCTTAGCAATTCCCATAAATATCGGGTCAACCAATTCTATTAATGGATTATCTACTGGACTAACCAATATCCATTCAATATTCCTTTTATTTATATCCTCTAAAATACCATTTTGTTGCATAGCTTTAAATATACCACCATGCCCATCAGAAGCATATTTTATAAGACCTTCTTCATCTAGTAATATATCTCCTTGTATAGAATTCATTGGTAAATCATTTTGGTTAAAAAATACTATTTCTTCTTTTGGATAATCAAAATAATTATTATCCTCGAAGAATTTTATTGTTTCTGTATTATTCTCTTTACTAGTCATTATATACCATGTAATAGTCGCATTATATTTTTGCTTAGCATCCTTTAATTTATCACACAAAATTTCAAATAAAGACTTGTTAGGAAGTAGCATATATGTTCCTTTAGGCCATTTATGACCTAACCTTGTTCCTTGTCCACCTGCAAGAGTAACAATTGCTAATTTGCCATTTACTAAAGCATCTCTTCCAAAATTTTCATACTCTATTTTCTCTTCTTTGCTCAAATCATTAGGATTTATATTTTCAGCTTGCTTAATATCTTCACTATTTAAATTATTTTTATAATTAGCACTTTCAAATAAACTTTTTTGTTTTTCAAAATCAATACTTAAAATTTGATTTAGCAAAATATCTTTAGAATTTTCATTTAAAGTATTGTAGCTATTTAATAAATGCTCTTGATTATATTTTTTTAAAATATTTGTTGCTTCATCTAATTTATTCATTAGGGCTCCTATCTGTTTGGGAATATATTTTTATTTTATTTCTTCAAAATAATTATTTTTAATCATATTTCTAAAATTCTCATCTTCTTTTATTCTTGCAATAACCATATTTATATATGTTTCTTTATTTATTTTTGCTACTTTTACCTCTGTAATAAATTCTTTACTTGAAACATTTCTAATTATTTCTTCATATTGTTTTTCTTCAATATATAAATTTAAATTTTCACTAAATATTTCTACTTTTTTTATAAGTTTCTTTTTGTTTCTTTCATTAACTATATCAATGCTTTCTTCTAATTTATCTTTTTCATATGCATATTTAATTTTTTCAATTGTTTGTATTCTAAAGAAAACTTTATTAATATAATCTTGAATAATAGTCTCTTTATTCTTATTAGCTACTTTTATTACTTCTTCTTTTGTTTTTTCGATTTTATCTTCACAATTTAGTACATTTGAATAAATTACTTTAAGTATTGGTTCTGCCATTAATAAATTTTCTATTTCATTATATTTTAATACAAATATATTTTGTTTTAATAACTTATCTATTTCATCTTTTTCTCTATAATCATTATCAATAATTCCTATTGCTTTTCTATTAAATATTTTATTTTGATTAACAGATTTACAATTTTGAATTACCCTTTCACATGAATTTACAGGTATAATCTTATATTGTGGAAATAGCGTTGAATAAAATTTATAATCAATTTTATTTTCTTCACTTTCTATAAATAAAATATCTTTTTTGGTTCCAATTATACTAATTATTATATCAATTGGTATATTATCAAATGAATCTTGCATTTTTATATCCCATTTTTTGCCATCAAACTTATTTAAATATACCAATTCACAGTTTATTCTACTTTCTATAAAATCTATATCATGCGTACAATAAATAAAAATTAAATCTTTACGTTCATTTTCTAATAAATTAAAAAGCTCATTTAATAATGCTGTATTTAAATGTGTTTCTGGCTCATCAATAAATACAAATGAATTTTTGGGGCATAGCAATATAAACATAATAAATTGAATTATGGTTTTTTCTCCATCGCTTCCATCTTTTATGCTATATTCATTTACTCTTTGGTCACTATTATATAGCTCTAACAAATTTTCTTCTTTATTAAATGTAATTTTTCTTTCTAAACTTAATGAATTAAACGTTTTAATAACTTTATTTTTTGTCTCCCCTATACATATTCCATTGTTAAATACTTTATTTTGCTGTAACTCCTTATAGTCCAAATCTTTAAGCATTTGGCATAGATAATCATTTGGATATATAGACTCATATGATCTCATATTAAAAATATTTGCAAGATTTTTTTCTTTTTTATAGTCTTGAGTTATATCTCCTTGGTTTCCAAACTCTATATTTCTATTTGAAGGAACAACAAAAGAATTATTTTTAAAACAATTATCTTTTACATGGTTTAATAATTTTGTTTTTCCTGCTCCATTTTTACCAAAAATAACATAATTCTTATTTGGAACAGAGAAAAACTTTATTGGATCTTCACCTGTATAAATATTCATAATATTTTTGTAAAACTCTAAATATTTATCCATATAATACTTAAAGTCATACATATTTTCTCTATAAAAATCATTTTCAGTTATTTTATTTAATATATAAAAATACTTATCATACATATACTCTTTATAGTTTTCGTTATATCCATCCCATGATTTATTAAGTTCTTCTTTATCTTTTTTTAAATTTGCATCTATATCTTTTATTTTTTCTACTAATTCATTTAGTTCTGTACTATTTAAATCTTTTCTTAATTCATTATATTGTTCTTCTTCTATTCTTTTATTAAAAAGTTTATTAAATTTTTGATATGAATACATTCTTGAAAGAAATTCAAAATCGTTTTTTTCTATTTCTCTTATAGATATTTCAATTTTATTAAGTATTTCTATAACATCTGCTTTATCCATTTTTCCTCCAAATTTTAGTAGATTATCTTTTAAGGTTTCTCTTCAATATTCCTAACAAATCTTTTGCTTCGTTTTTATAAATAATTAAATTTACTGGAATAACTATTAATACCGTTAACGCAAATACCATACATGCATATTTTATCCATACAAAATAGCTGGTAAATTCATATGTTGGTAATAATTTTGATAATAGTACAACAGCAATTACTTGCATTGCTATTATTCCAAATCTAATTAATGAACTTTTTTGATTTCTTTCTAATATATACTTATTTGTATGATATACAAACTCTACTGTTCTAATTAACATCGCAACTAATGTACCAATTGCTACTCCAACAATTCCATATTTCCAAACAAGAATTAATGATATAACAATATTGGAAATTGCTTCTACCCATGCACCTTTACGAGTCTCTTTAAAATGCCCTGCTGCTAAAGTAATTCCACTATATGGTAACCTTATAGCCCATACAAATTCTCCTAAAACTAGTAAAGTTGCAAAAGTTGGTCTTATATAATTAGCATCTGTAATTCCAAGTGTATATACAGCTATAAAAGGAACTATTAATAAAATTGTACAAGTATATGCAATTGTAGTAATAGTATGGTAAAACAGTTCGTATGTTTTAAAACTTTTATTTAATTGCTCTTGTTCTCCTTTTGCTATCATATCTCCAAAAGAAGCATCAATTCCCCCTGTAAAAGCCTGTATTATTGACTTTATACCTTTAACAACTAGATAATATATAGAATATACAGAAACTTCTGCTATTCGAGTGAAAAATGTTAATATAGTAACATCAGTATTATTATGTACTACAGATGCAATATGTTGTGCTAATCCATCCCATTTTTGTTTTAATTGGTAATTCTTATCTGCATCTTTTAAATTAATATTATATTTTTTCTTTACATATATATTTTGTACTATTGGTCTTAATACAAATATTATGCTACTTACTAATTTAACAATTTGTATACTTGCATTACATTTTACTAAAACTAAAATTGCACTTGTATTTAATATATATCCTACCATTTGAACAATAGATGTAATATATGTTTTTTGTTCTGCCTGCAAATATAGTTTATATGTCATTCCAAAATAATACTCTGCCAATGTACTTATTGATATTATTAATACTAATGATAATGTATACATATATGCAAATTGGCTACTTACTATTGCTGGATAAACAACTGATAAAATAATTAAATACACAATAAATATTAATGCAATTACTCTAAAAAATCTTTCAGATGCTTTTAATATATTCTCTATTTGCTTTTTATTTTTGTTTGCTATTGGCTTATATAAAGCAGCTTTAATAACTGGTCCTATTCCGTGATTCTAGTAATGAAATATATGCTAAAAATTGTGTTATTGACGAAATTAATCCATTCACGTCTGAACCAAAATTAGTTATTATTAATTTTGGTACTATAAAACCACATATTAAAACAACAACTTGTAATAATAGTGATGTAATTATATTTAATATTGCTTTTTTACTTCTCATCTCTCAATTACCTTATCAACCTTTTTCTTTAATCTTATACATAATAATATTATTTTATTTGCCACACTTTCTCCAAATATTTTTTCGAGTTTTTTACTTTTTCTATATCTTTTTATTGCTTCTTGTGGCAATAGGAACTCCATGCCTGACTCAACCTTCACACAACATGGATGACAAATTCCACAAGGTTTACCATCTATTGGTCTGTGACAGAACCATATATGCTTCATTATTTCCTCATACTTTTCCTGTTTGATTATATTAAACATTTGTTTTTCAGTTTTTTCTATAATAGGATATCTAAAATTTCCTAACACAAGCTTACCTTCATTAGATGATTTTTCTTTATCTAAATATCCTATTCCATCTTTTATTACCAATTTACCAAACTCATTTATTGCTTGTATAATATGGCTTGTTTCAGGATTTCCTGCCTCTGTACCAATTTCAATACCTTTATATTCAAGTGCTAATCTTGCTAACCAATCATGTTGAGAACCCAATTTAGTTCTTGCATTTATTATTTTATATGCCTCTGTAATTTCCTTATTCTCTGGAATATTTTCTTTCTTTACAATTTTTACTGCATTTATTTTTGCTTTCGTTTCATCCCTTTTATTTAAATCTTGTATTATTTTATCCATTGATTTTAATTCATTGTCTGTACTTTTTCTTTCACTATCTAATACATATATTGGCTGAATAATCACATTTTTTCTAGATAATTCAATCATTCTAAATGTTGAGTCCCATCCACCTGTCCATAATATTTTTATTTCTTCCATAATATTTATCCCTTTCAATCTTTTATATTTTTATTGGCAATTCTAATATATTTCCTAACTTTGTATCCCATTCTTCGGGCTCAAATCCTTCAAATCCTGAACTTGGATAAAAAGTTAATTCTCCAAAATATACTTTTCCACTTATTTCATATAAATCTACCCTTACAAATGGAATGTCTTTTGATAATTTTTCTGCAACTGTTATCATCTCATCTAAATTTTTAGGCCTTTCTATTGGTTCTTTACTATTTTCATGTTTTTCTCTAGTAAATGGTTGTAAATTCCAATTAGTATCATAAAAATTTGTATTTTTAAAACTTCCTTTTCTATTTGAGCATACTAAAATAGTTTGAACTTTTCCATTGAAACAAAAAAATTTATAATCTAATAATTCTTTTTGTTCCTTTGTTGCCATATATTTTTCAGCAATTATTCTTGGTTTAACATTTTTATATGGCCATTCTCTTCCTGAATAATAATAATTTCTTTTTAAGCTCTTATTAATTTTCTTTTTTGCCTCTTTAATATTTAGATTTGCTTTATCCTTACAAATCACCAACCCACCTGAATCGTGTGTACATTTAAGAACAAATTGATTTGGCAATTGATTAAAATCTATATCTTCAAATTTATTCCAAACACCCAATGTAGGAATTATGTACTCTTCTCCAATTACATCTGCCACATACTTTTTAGCTTCATGCTTATCAACCATTTTTGTATATTCTGGACTTCTATCATATAGCTTTAGCCATTGTAACTTCTCATTAAAAGTTTGTGGGCACGTTAAATCTATCTTTTTATCCATTCTTTTATAATATAAATATTTTAAAAATATTTTGTCTGGTATATATTTTTTTATTTCTTCTTTACAAATCATTTAATACCCCCATTTATTTTATAACTTCTAATTATACCTCTTATTTGGTGTCTTTGATATTTTGACAACATCCAACTTTTTATGAAAAGGATTATAAACTTCAAATATTTTTTTTGTTTATAATAATTTACTGCTTTATTATAATATTTAATTCCTTTTATAACATTATTTTTATTTTTCTCATTCAATTCATTTTCTACTATTTTATTTATATTTGCATTATTTAAAGTTCCCTTATTGTATTCCCTTTGAATGCAATAATATGTAATTTTTTGTTTATATAATTTTTCTTCTTTTATATCATTAGGTTTTCTATAATATAATAAGTATTCATTCATATTTCCTACCTTACAGTTATTTTCAAGCAATCTACATACTAAATCATAATCTTGAGAATATTGCAAATTTCGATATTTATATTTTTTAAAAATTTCTGTTTTGCCAAAGAAAGTTGGATGATGAAAAATATTAATATATTTCATTATTTCCTTTATTTCAGGATAACTATTAGGGTGTGTGTTTCTTTTATATATCTCATTGCCATCAAAATCAATATAACTTATATTGCTCCCTATCAAGACTAATTCAGGATTTTCTTCTGCATATCTTACTTGTTTTTCAATTCTATCTATGGTAGAAATATCATCTGCATCCATCCTTGCTATATATTTGGTTTTTATTAAATTTATACCTTTATTTAACGATTCGGCTAATCCAAGATTCTGAGAATTAACAACATATATTATTCGATTATCTTTTTTCGTATATTCTTTTAATGTATTTATTATTTCTTTGTTTTCTTTATTATCTACAATAACCAATATTTCTATATTTTTATATGTCTGATTTAAAATAGATTCTAACGCATTTACAAAAATTTCTTTATTTTCATTATACGTTGTCATTAAAACTGTAACCGTCTCCATCTTTTTTTCTTTCCTTTCCATATAAAGGTATATCTGAATATAGTGTAACAATTGAATTTATCATTATATTTAATCCTATTATTTCACCCTTTAATTCTAAAATTAATAACAATGCTAATATTATCCACGTTTCTATTTTATTTTTTTTATTTCCAAAAAGAAAATACTGCAATAATATACTTAAAATTAATCCTATTACTCCAAAATATAATATTTTTCTATAATAGCCAACATCTGTTTTTTTATAATAATTTCCATCATCTGATGAATACTTTCCATCACCGAAAATAAATGTTTTTGCTGAAATATCTATATTGTACATTTCAAAAAGCACATCTGTTGAGGTTGATCTAAATCCATTTCCTTCTTCATAATTATTAAAAAGTTCAAACGCAAAATTATATACTTTAGCAAATTTTTTATTATTCGACATCCAAGAAATAGCAGCCAAAAATATGCCAATGCAAATCAATGCTACAGTCAATCGTTTTAGTGTTTTAGATAAAATAATTTTTTCTTTTTTCTCATTATTAAAATATAATAATATAGGAATAAAAAGTAATCCAACGAAGCCTGTTCTTCCAGCAAAAAAAGTACCTGATACCAAAATTCCAAACAAAGTATATTTCAAGAAATTGTTTTTTGTTAAAGTATTATTTTTAGAAAAATACATTAAAATTGTTAAAGCATAAGAAGATGACAATGCAAAGAAACCTGATTGTGATAAAGCTATTCCTCTATACCCGTTATAATAAACACTTTTTTCCACCATAGAACTACTCCTAAAATAATTAAAGTATGAGGAGAAAGTTGGAAATATATAACATATCCATTGGAAAATAGTTTGAACTAAAAATGCAACTATCATATAATTTAATATCTTTGATGCTTTTCCTTTGTATTCAAATAAAGATGCCAATTCATATCCAATGATTATAACTATCAACAAATGAATTAATACCTTCATATATGAAAAGTCGTACTCTCCACCACCAACAGTAGCCACCCCTGCAGTCACTAATAATAAAAGAAATGATATAACAATTTCAAATGTACTTTTACTGAATATTTTTTTCTTAAATATATTAGCAAGTTCTTTATTAATAATAATTTTTATAGACAATAATATTCCAACTAATATTGTTGAATCTATAATTGAATATATTTTAAAACCAAATATATAAAAAAAAGTAAATAAATATAGCATATTATTTCCCCTTTTGATTATTTCGTAAATTTTCCCAATAATTATAATCAATTCCTTTTTTATAACTGTTCATTCCTTTATACAGTAATTTTTGTTTAATTCTGAAAGGAATATTAGATTTAAAACGTAGTGGAAAATATATTAATGCAAATAAATATTTTGTTTTTGGATGAATTTGTCCTATAAGTGCTCCTTTATCAAAAAAAAATTTTTCATCATATCCATTAAACCATGTTGAGTTTTCTTGATTAACTGTTGCAATTGTTTGTGGATATGTATATATTTTTAATTTCTTATTTAAGGCTTCAGCTAAAAACAATGTATCCTCACCTGATGAATAAATTGATCCACCTCCAAATAATAAGGAAAACCATATGTTTTCTCTTATAATAGATTTTCTTTTAAATGCAATTCTTGCTGCACCATAATTCATAAAATTTATTTTAGATATTCTCTTTATTTTTTTATTTTTTCTTCTTCCAACATCTTTTCCAACAGTATCAATATTAAAAACAATTATGTCTGCTGTTGGTATTTTTTCGAATGCCTGCTTTATTATTTCCAAATAATTATCCTCATATTTCATATCATCGTCAGTCAAAACACATATATCTGCATCAGAATATAGTAATGCTAAATTTCTATTAATACCTACTCCTTTAGTATTTGTAGTAATTAATTTTACTCTATTACTATTTATCAACTTTTCTTGGTAGCTATTTGAATTTGATTGATTTGCAATTATTGCATCACATTTGATATTTAGATTACTATACAACTCAAATCCTTTTTTATTTATACTTACTACTAAATTTTGTATTTTCATAGTTTTATCTCCTACTTATTTCTTTATATTTCAACCTTATTTTATTTTTGATACAATTTTACTTTCATCAGTTTTGTTTTTACAAAAATTCTATTTGTTCTATTCATTTTTTAGTAATATTTTTCTTTTTAATTGTCTGACCATTGAGTAACTCATCATTCTGACCAAAATGCCCACATACACTTACTTTATACATCATATCTCCTACTTTTTAAATAATATCTTCATTGAATTCTATTCTACATATCTTATTTTCTTAATAACCCCAAAAATCAAATTTCTAATTGTATTGAATATTGATTTCACAGCATTCAACTTTTCACCTTGTCTATATAAAATATAATGATATTTTATCAATTTAATTTTACTACTTCTCGAAATAGAACCTGTCCTAATTCTATATTGTGCTAAACACTCATCTAATAAATAACAATTAGCTTTTTTTATAATCTTTAACCATATTGCATAGTCATTATTTTTTGGTAAGTTTTCAATTTGTATTAATCCTGCCTTTTCTGCATTATACATTACAGTCAAGCATCCCGGCCAGCAATAATTGTACATGCCACTTTTTGTTATTTTTTTTGGTCCTGTTACATGTACATTTAGTGGTTGCGATTTTTCATCTATTTCTTCATAATTTGTATATGAGAAATCATAATTATTTTTTTTCATAAAATCAAGTTGATTTTCTAATTTATCTTTACTCCACAAATCATCACTATCTAAAAATGCTATATATTTTCCTTTTGCTTCTTTTATAGCAGTATTCCTTGCAATCGCTGCCCCCTGATTTTTTTCAAATCTTATATATTTTATTCTTTTATCCTTGTTTATATATTCTTCTGCAATAGCTTGTGTATTGTCTTTTGAGAAGTCATCAACTATTATCATTTCCCAATTTTTATATGTTTGTTCTATAACTGACTCAATGGTTTCTGTTATAAATTTTCCACAATTATATGTAGGCGTTATAATTGAAACTAAATCTTTCTCCATTTTTTTATTTTCCTATCATTTTCATTTTTTCTTCATATTCTTCTTTACTTACATTCCCTGTTCTTAATAAATAATCACACAAATCTTCTGCTGTTTCCATTCCATCAGTTGAAATATCTTCTTTTTTAAACACTTTTCTTACTGTTTTCAAAATTATTTTTAAATCATCAGCGAATGTAATTTTTTCTATATACTTCAAGTCATATGCAATTTTTTCTTCCCATGTTATATTATTTCTGCCATTTATCTGTGCCAATCCAGTTAAGCCTTGTCTAACAGTATGTCTTTTTCTTTGTTCATCAGTCATGAATAGCATATCTTTAATTAATTGTGGCCTCGGTCCTACTATTGCCATATCTCCTTTTAATATATTCCATAGTTCTGGTAATTCATCTAAACTAGTACTTCTTAACATTTTTCCAAGCTTAGTTATTCTTTGTTCGTCTGGTAATAAATCTCCATTTTCATCTTTTTGGTCTGTCATTGTTCTAAATTTATATAATGTAAATATTTTTTCATCTTTTCCTGGCCTTTGTTGTTTAAATATTGCTGGTTTTCCTAGCTTTTTTCTTACTAATATCCATGCTACAAGCATTAATGGAGATAATACTATTATTGCTAATAAACTTAAAACAAAGTCCAATATTCTTTTTATGTATTTTGCGTACATTGTTTTCTCCTTCGGGTCGCCGAGGACGTCGACCCCTACAATTATTTAAACATTTCTGTTACTATTTTTATTACTCTTGCTTGTTCTTCTTTTGTCATTTTTGTATCACTTGGCAAGCATACTCCTCTTTCGTATATGTCTTGTGATACTGATGTTTCTGTGTTTTTATTTGTTGTTATGAAATCACAGTTTGCAAATACTGGTTGCATTTGCATTGGTTTCCATACTGGTCTTGTTTCTATGTTTTCTTTTTCTAATTTTTCTATTATATCTAGTGGTTTTATTTTTGATGTTTTATCTAATATTATTGTTGATAGCCAGTGGTTTGGTTTTGAGTTTTCTAAACTTGGTTGCATTTTTATTTCTGGTATATTTTTAAAACCTTCTTTATATGTTTCATATATTTCTACTTTTTTAGCAATTCTATTATTTATAACTTTTAGTTGTCCTCTACCAATTCCTGCACATATATTACTCATTCTGTAATTATAACCAATTTCTTTGTGTTGATAATGTCTTGCTGGCTCTCTACTTTGAGTTGCCCAGAATCTAACTTTTTGAATTTTTTCTTTATTGTTAGAAACCAACATTCCTCCACCACTTGTTGTTATTATTTTATTACCATTAAATGAGTAAATTCCATATTCTCCAAATGTTCCTGTTTGTTTTCCATTTACCGTTGCGCCTAAACTTTCTGCTGAATCTTCTACTAATGGAACATTATGTTCTTTACAAATTTTTGCTATTTCTTCTATTTTTCCTGGTGTTCCATATAAGTGTACCATTATTACTGCTTTTGGATTTGGATACTTTTCAAATGCTTTTTCTAAAGCTTTGGGATCCATATTCCATGTTTCATATTCACTATCTATAAATACTGGTGTTGCATTTTGATATATTATTGGATTTGCAGTAGCTGAAAATGTTAATGCAGAGCAAAATACTATATCCCCTTGTTTTACATCTAAAGCTTTAAATGCCATATGTATTGCTGCTGTTCCTGCAGATAATGCAGCTGCATTTTCTGCTTCTACATAGCTTGCTAATTCGTTTTCAAATTCATCTACATTCTTTCCTAATGGTGCTACCCAGTTTGTATCAAAAGCTTCTTTTACATATTCTTGTTCAAATCCTTCATCAGACATATGTGGTGAAGCTAATAAAATTCTTTTATTCATTTTCTCCTTCTTTCTACCCCATTACGGCCTCTACATTTGTTTGTACTATTTTTGTTTTTTGTTCTAATTCTTTTCTTGAGTTTTTTATAGCTTTGTTTACTTCTTCTGGTTCGTGGTATGTTGGTACTATTTTTTTCATTGTTTGTCTTATTTTTTCTTTTTCTATATCTTCATCTCGTATTAGTTCTTTTAGTATTTTTATTTTTTCTTCTAATTGTTTTTCTGTTACGTCTTCTATGTCACCTATAAATATTTTGTTGTGTGCTGTTGTTTTTAAGCCTTCTTCTTGCATTAAAAGTTCTTCGTATAGTTTTTCGCCTGGTCTTAATCCTGTTACTTTTATTGGTATATCTATTTCTGGCTCTAGTCCAGATAGTTTTATAAGTGATACTGCTAGGTCATATATTTTTACAGGTTCTCCCATATCTAAAACAAATATTTCTCCACCTTTTGCATAACTCATTGCTTGTAATACTAATCCTACTGCTTCTGGTATTGTCATGAAAAATCTTGTTATGTCTTTATGTGTTACTGTTACAGGTCCACCCATTTCTATTTGCTTTTTGAATAGTGGAAGTACTGAACCATTACTGCCTAAAACGTTTCCAAATCTAACTGCTGCAAATTCTGTTTTGCTTGATTTGTTTTTTGCTTGTATTATCATTTCGCACATTCTTTTGCTAGCTCCCATTATGTTTGTAGGGTTTACTGCTTTGTCTGTAGATATTAATATAAATCTTTTTACATTATATTTATCTGCATAACTTGCTGTGTTGTATGTTCCAAATACATTGTTTTTTATTGCTTCTAATGGACTTATTTCCATTAATGGAACATGTTTATGTGCTGCTGCATGGAATACTAAGTATGGTTTATATGTTTGGAATACTTTTTCTAGTCTTTTTTTATCTCTAACACTTCCTACTACTGGCACTATCTCTATGTTTTCGTCAAAGTGTTTTTGTCTTAATTCCATTTCTATATTGTATAAATTGTTTTCGTAAATATCAAATATTACTAATGTTTTTGGATTGTATTTAACTATTTGTCTACAAAGTTCTGAACCGATTGAACCTCCTCCACCGGTTACTAATATTGTATTATCTTTTATTAATTCTCCTATTGATTCGTTGTTTAATACTATTTGCTCTCTTCCTAATACATCTTCTATTTCTACATTTCTTAAGTTTTGTATTAATGCTTTGTTTCTTATAATGTCTGTAACACTTGGTAGTATTCTTATTTTTGCTCCTGTTTCTTGGCAAATATTTAATATTTCTTTTTTGTTTTTGTTATCTATATTTGTTATAGAAAAGAAAATTGTGTCTACATTATATTCTTTGCATGCTTCTAGTATTTTGTATCTATTTCCTAATATTTTTTTACCAGAAATCACATAGTTTTTCTTGTTTGGGTTGTCATCTATAAGTCCTACTACATTGTATGTATTTCTCATAGATGTTCTTATTGCTTTTAAAATTTCTCTTGCTGCTTCTCCTGCACCTATTATTAGCAAATTCTTTTTTTCTGTTTTGTTGTTTGCTTTTTCTGGTGATACTGATGTTAGTATAAATCTTATTATTACTCTATATGCTACAACTGAAACTGCTATTATTATTGTTGCTAGTCCAACTTTTTTATAGCTTAATACTGGTATTTTTGTTATTAGCCCTATTAAAAATACTAGCATTCCTGAAAGCATAGAAAGTGTTATATATACTATATAGTCTTTTCCATTTTCATATCTTGTAATATTTTTGTATATATTAAATATTCCAAATATTACTTCATATGTTATTACTGAAATTAAAATAGTATTTGATAACATATCTTTATATTTATTTGTAAAAAGTGCTAAGTTGTCTGTTGTTAAGTATGCTGTTACTAAATACGCAGACGCAATTATTAATATATCGATTATAAATAATAGAACTGCTCTATATTTACGAATTGATTTCATTTAAAATCCCCCAGTTTTAAATTTTATCTGTATCCTGTTTTTTGTATTATTTTGTTGCTTATTTCTTTTACTTTGTCTGTTGGTACATAGTCTTCTTCTCCAAATAATTCTTCGTGTAATTTTGTTACATTTTTCTCTAAATTAATTGGTGGTCCATACCATACACCATTTATTGTTATCCCCTTTGTTTCGTATGGCCATCCTTTACTATCTACAATTGAGTATGATGCTATTTGTGGTATTAGTGCTAATATGTCTGCTTTTGTTATGTTTGTATATACTTCTGGTAATACTTTGTTTAATACAGTGTTTAATTCTGCAACGCTCATATTTTTAGCTTTATTAAATACTGCTGTTAATACTGTTCTCATTCTTTCTGTTCTTACATAATCACTGTCTATTTTTCTTATTCTGCCATAAGCTAATGCTTGTTCTCCTGTAAGATTATATGTTCCAGCTTTAGTTATACCTGGTATTTGTGTTGCTTCTGCTGATGTTACTGTTATTTGCACTCCACCCATTTGGTCTATTATGTCTTTTGTTGATTCAAAGTTTACTGTTACAAATTCTGTTATATCTAAATCTAAATTTGTGTTTAGCGTGCTCATTGAAAGAGCAGCACCGCCATATGCATATGCATGGTTAACTTTATCTAGTCCATATTTAGATATTTCTAGGTATGTATCTCTATATACAGAAACTAATTTTACTTCTTTTGTGTTTTGATTTATGCTTGCTATTATTATGCAATCTGTTCTACTTCCACTGTAAGTATTTTCCCTTGTGTCTATTCCAAATATTGCTATATTTCTATATTCTTTTAGGTTTTCTTCTACTCCTGCAGATATTTCTATATCTTCTTTTGGTATTTCTTCATAATTAATTTTATTTAGTTTTGTCCAAATAAAAATGCCTATCGTGGCAGCTATTATTAGGATTATTACTAAAATTATTGCTAAAATTTTTATTGTTTTTTTCATTCTTTTGCTCCTTTTTTAGTGGTTTTATTGTGTTACATTTATTATATATATTTAGACATTTGTTGTCAATAGATTTTATTTTTTTCCTTTCTTTTCCTGCTCTAAAAAAGAGCAAAAAAACGAAAGGCAATTTTCATGCCTTTCGTATACTTTTTATTGTAAGATTTATGCGTTTATTGTGTTATCCATTTTATTAAATTCATGTTTGCAGAATCTAATAGCATTTCGTGTTTTGGCATTACTCTAAATGTATATCCATAGTTTCCACCTGTTTTTAGTTCTATTTTTGTTTCGAATGTATATTCTTTTTTCTCTTCGTTGCTTGAAACTAAATCCATTGGTATTATGCCAATATTTTCTATTGTTCCATTGTCTAATATTTTTCCATAATATGCTTGTGCTTCTATATTTTCTACATTAATATTTGGAAGTGTTACTACACAAGAAACTTTTATATTGTTACCTGCATCTATTGATATATTATCTAAATTATTTATTTGTGTAATTTTTATATCGTCCCAATTTGCATAAAGTTGGTCTTTTATTCTGTTGTAATCTGTAACTGTTTCTAAATTGTTAAAGTAATTGTTTGTTAAATTACATAGTGGTATATATAGTTGGTTTGTATAGTCTACAAGCATTCTTGCTGTGCTATATCTTCCACCTGTTGAGATTATAGAGTTTTTCATTAATGTTAACCAATCTTTAGAAATTCCATCTTGTTGTTTATTGTAATATGCTGGTATTATTTTATTTTCTAAGATATTGTAAATACTTTCACTATCTGCTTTATCTTGTTCTTCATAAGACATATATTCTGCATTTGTTCCAATTGCCCAACCGTTTTTTTGGTTATATCCTTCTGCCCACCATCCGTCTAAAATGCTAAAGTTTACTACTCCATTTACAGATGCTTTTTCTCCACTTGTTCCTGATGCTTCCATTGGTCTTCTTGGATTGTTTAACCATACATCTACACCCGATATTAAGTGTCTTGCAACATTCATATCATATCCTTCTAATAGGAATATTTTGCCTTTAAATTGTGGCATCATAGATATTTCGTGTATTCTTTTTATTAGGTTTTGTCCTTCTACATCTTTTGGATGTGCTTTTCCTGCAAATATTAATTGAACTGGTCTTGATTCGTCATTTAATATTTGTGTAATTCTTTCTAGGTCTTTAAATATTAGTGTTGCTCTTTTATATGTTGCAAATCTTCTTGCAAAACCTATTGTTAATGCATTTGGATTTAATTTTGATGTTATTTCTCTAATTTGGTCATAATGCATTCCTGCATTTTTTAGTCTTGTTGTTACATTGTTGTTAACTAGTTTTAAAAGTTTTTCTTTTCTTGATTGATGTTCTTTCCATAGTTTAGCGTCTGGTATACTATTTATTTTTTCCCATGTTTCATTTAAGTATATTTTGTCTTGCCAATATGGTACTAAATATTCGTTATATAGTTCTTTTAAATTTGGTGCAAGCCATGTGCATGTATGAATACCATTTGTTACATATGTAATTGGAGATTCATTTGGTGCTATTTCTGGCCATACGTCTCCAAATAGTTCTCTTGAAACTGCTCCATGTAATTTACTTACTCCATTTTTCTTTCCTGCTATTTTTAATGCTAATATTCCCATATTAAATGTTGTTTTGTTTTCTTCGTTTGGTTTCATTCCTAATTCTAAAAATTCTTCTTTAGATATTGCTAATGAATCCCAAAATCCGTCAAAATATTTTTCTACTAAATCTATTGGGAATATATCATTTCCTGCTGGAACTGGTGTATGTGTTGTAAATACTGTTTTTGCACTTACTATGTCTTTTGCTATTTTAAATGATACTTTCTTTTCTGCTATTATATTGCTTATTAATTGTAATACTAAGAATGATGAGTGTCCTTCATTCATGTGGTATACTGTTGGGTTTATTCCTAATGCTTTTAATAGCATTACTCCTCCCATACCCAGAACTATTTCTTGTTGAATTCTCATTTCTTGGTCTCCACCATATAATGTTGATGTTATTCCTCTGTATTCTTCTAGGTTTTCTGGAATGTCTGAATCTAATAAGTGAAGTGTTACTCTACCTACTTGTATTTTCCATACTTTTAAATAAAGTTTTTTCTTTGGCATTTTTACACTTATCATTAAATCTTGTCCGTCATGGTCTTTTACTGGCAATATTGGTAAATTGTTTATATCTATGCTACGATACTCAGTTTCTTGTGCTCCTACTCTATTTATTTTTTGATAGAAGTAACCATTTTTGTATAATAATCCTATTGCTACTAATGGAATACCTAAATCACTTGCAGATTTTAAGTGGTCACCAGATAAAATTCCAAGTCCTCCTGAATATATAGGAAGTATTTCATCTAGTCCGTATTCTGCTGAAAAATATGCAATTTCGTTACCTTTGTTTTCTGGGAAATTTTTTCTAAACCAAGTATTTTTGCTATCCATGTAGTCTTCAAAATTTTCTACATTTCTGTTGTATTCCTTTAAAAATTCAGGATCTTCTGCTATTTTTTCTAATTTTTCTTGGTCTACTAATTTTAAGAATTTAACAGGATTTTTTCCACATTGCTCCCATAAGTCTATATCTATTGTTTTAAATAGTTTTAAGAATTCTGTGTTCCAAGACCACCATAAATTGTTTGCTATTTCTGATAATCTTTCTATTTTTTTTGGTAATTGTGGGTTTACTGTTATTTTATTAAATACGTACATTATAAATGTACCTCCTTTGTAACTTTAATTTTTTTCTTATGTTGTATCGCAATATTATAATTATCTATGATAATTTTTTATTTGTCAATAGAATTTAATTTTTAAGTTTCGGTATTTTTTTAGTATAAAATAATTTAACCTTATCAGGTCGAACTCATTTTGAAATATATACTTTTTTTCATAAATAGCTAGCAAACACCAAAGTTTAAAATTTTACTCTAGTTTTATAATTTTGTATTGCTCCTAATGCACATATATATTCTGGATTTTCTGGAATTATATAGTTTACATCATGCAATTTTTCTAGTTTTTTTATAACTTCTTTTAGGTATGGATGATTCGCCATGCTTCCTATTATTACAATATCTTTTGTGTTGCTACTTTTGCACAAGAATGCAGACATTACGCCAATTGTTTCGAAAACTAAATTTGCTATTCCTAATAAAATATCGCATGAATTTGCTTTTTCGTTTAGTTTTCCAAAGTTTGATGATGTAATGTCTTTTGGTAGATTTGGTATTTCTTGTGTTGTAACATCTTCTATTTGTAAATCTACATTTTTTATATTTCCTTTATTAGATTTTTCTACATATTCTTTAAATGGTGCTTTTCCAAATAATTTTTCTGCTGTTTTATAGAACATTCCTCCACCTACTCCGACTACCACCTAAATGTTCTATTTTATTGTTATTTGCTTTTATAAATGCTGTACCAGTTCCAACTGAAGCAACTATTACATTTTCTTTGTTTGAAGCTTTTAGCCCTCCTAGTCCTATTGCTTTAAATTCATCTATATACTCAATAGGAATTTCTAAAATTTCTCGTTTTTTTATTGTTCCTACACCTGTTATAATTATTGTTTCAATGTTTTGTGGTTCTATGTTGTTGTTTTTTATAAAGTCTTTTAAAAGCTTTTCTGGTTCTTCTTTTTGATATGTTTTTTTGCTTATTATTTTAATTTCTTCGTCTACTTCTATAATTTTTGTAGTAGTACTTCCTAAATCTGCACAAATTATATGCATTGTAATGTTCCTCCAAAGTTATATTTTTCTAGGTCCATCTCCTATTTCTACTGCATAAAAATCTGCCTCATAACCTATTTTATCTTTATAACCTTTTCCTACGTTTTGTATAAAGTCTTCAACTTTGTCTGATTTTACTATACTTACTGCACATCCACCAAAGCCTGCTCCTGTCATTCTTGCACCTATTACTCCGTCTTGTTTTAAGCTTTCTTCTACTAATGTGTCTAATTCTTTTCCTGTAACTTCGTAGTCATCTCTTAAAGAGTTGTGTGATGCTACCATTAGTTCTCCTAGTAAATCTATTTTATTTTCTTTTAATGCTTTTACTGCTTTTATTGTTCTTTGATTTTCATATACTGCATGTTTTGCTCTTTTTTGTCTTGTTGGGCTTTTTATTAGGTCTTTATTTGCTTCAAATTCTTCTTCTGTAAGTTCACCTAATGATTTTATATTTAATTTTTGTTGTAATTCTTTTAGGGCTTCTTCACATTCTGCTCTTCTTTCGTTGTATTTTGAATCTCCTAGTCCTCTTTTTTTGTTTGTATTCATTATTACTATTTTTGCATCTTCTAATTTTACAGGTGCATATTCGTATTCTAAGTTAGCTGTGTCTAAAAATACTGCACAGTCTTTTTTTCCATTTGCAATTATAAATTGATCCATTATTCCACAATTTACACCTATGTATTTATTTTCTGCTTTTTGTCCTAGTAATGCTATTTTTGTCATATCTACATCTAGATTAAATAAATCTTTTAATACAAATCCTGTTAATACTTCTATTGAAGCTGAAGAAGAAAGTCCTGCTCCATTTGGTATTGTTCCTAAAAATACTATATCGAATCCGTTGTCTATATTATATCCTTCTTCTTTCATTGCCCATATCATTGATTTTGGATAGTTTATCCAGTCTTCGTCTTTATTGTATTTTAGGTCGTCTATTGTAGATTCTAGTATTCCTAAATTTTCAAAGTTCATTGAATATAATTTTATTTTGTTATCGTCTCTTTTTCTTGCAACTGCATATGTTCCCATTGTTAAAGCACATGGAAATACGTGTCCTCCATTATAATCTGTGTGTTCTCCTATTAAATTAACTCTTCCTGGTGCAAAATATTCTTTAATTTCTCCTTGGTTACCAAATAATTCTTCGAATTTTGTTCTAATTTTCTCTTTCATTTTTTCCTCCAAATATTATAAAATTTGTAGTTATAATTTATTTGTCAAAATTAAATATCGTATTTATAATGGCATTTTATCACAAAGCTCATTTCATAATCAACTAGTTAGTTAAATTTATTTTATTCTATCTATTAAATATGAAATTTTTGTTTCAAAATTTACTCCATATGCGTCTTCTTTATTTGTTTTATATGTATCGTTAATTGTTTCCCAAACATAGTCTACTGCTACTTTTAGTCCTTCTTCTAATGTGTTCTTATTTGTTAATGCTCCTACTAATGTACTAGCAAATATATCTCCTGTTCCATGATATTTTGTAGGTATTTTTTCTTTAAAATATGTAAAGAACTGTTTGGTTTCTTTGTTGTAAGACATTACTCCTAATTCATTGTTTTTAAAACTCACACCAGTTAGAACAACATTTTTTGGTCCTAATACACTTAATTCTATTAACATTTCTTTTATTTCTTGTTCTGTATAGTTTTCTTTATATTCCTTTTTTAATATATAACTTGCTTCTGTAAGATTTGGAACTATTACATCTGCCATTTTGCACAATTCCTTCATACTTTCTACAAATTTTGTGTCAAATCCTGTATACAATTTACCGTTATCTGCCATAACTGGGTCTATAAATATAAAGTTGTTTGCTGTTTTAAATTCTTTAAAAAATTCTTTTAGTATATCTATTTGCTCTATTGAGCCTAAGTATCCTGTATAAATTCCATCAAATTCAAATTCTTCTTGTTTCCAATGTTTTGCAATTTGTGGTAAATCGCATGTTAAATCTCTATATGTAAAGTTTTTAAATGCTGTATGTGTTGAAAGTACTGCTGTTGGTATAACTGCTGTTTCTATTCCCATTGCAGAAATTATTGGAAGTGCAACTGTTAAAGAACATTTTCCTATACATGATATATCTTGAATTGTTACTACTCTTTTCATTTTTCTCTCTTCTTTCATATTAATTTTATTTTTATTCTTATTACTAATAATTCTAATATTACTTATCTAATATATTTCTGAAAAATTTGCAATGGAATGCAAACTTTTTGTTATTTTTATAAAAGTTTGCAACAGAATGCAAACTTTTTGTTGTTTTTGAAAAAATTTGCATTCAAATTAACCGTTGTGTTTTTCATTTGTTTTTATCTTCATTAAATATTGGTATTTGTTTTAATTTGTGCATTGTTCTTTCAT
>CAYMXX010000003.1:0-7472 GCA_964394545.1 uncultured Clostridium sp. | reverse complement strand
TTTTTATCTTCATTAAATATTGGTATTTGTTTTAATTTGTGCATTGTTCTTTCATTTTTTGATTTTATTATATTGTCTATTTGCTCATTTCCAGAAGTTCCTTTTAATATAAATTCGTCTATTTGCTCATATTTTATACCTAATTCTTCTTCGTCTGTTTGTCCTTCCCATAATCCTGCTGAAGGTTTTTTATTTATTATACATTCTGGAACTTGTAAATATTTTGCTAATATATATACTTCTCCCTTTGTAAGCATTCCTAATGGATTTATATCGCATCCTCCATCTCCCCATTTTGTAAAATATCCTACTGTGCGTTCTGCTAAATTTCCTGTTCCTATTACTAGTAAGTTATTTATTTGGGCATATTGATATAAATATGTCATTCTTACACGTGGTCTAATATTTGCTTTTGAAAGTTCTATATTAGTTTTACTAGAATTTTTTAAGATTTTAGAATCACTTGGTATTTGTATTGCATCTACTGCTGGTTTTATGTCAAAAATATGATAATCAAATTTAAAATTGTTTACTAATTCCATTGCATCTGAATAGCTTTTTGAATTTGTCATATCATTTCCATATGGCATAAGAACTAAGTGTGTACTTATACCAGCATTTTGGCATAATCTTGCCACGACACTGCAGTCCACTCCACTACTCATTCCTAAAACTACTCCATTTGCATGTGCATTTTCTATATGTTCTTTTATCCATTCTCCTATTTTAATACAATACTCACTAACATTTTTTTCTGTAATTACAAACTTTTTATTTTCCATTTTTTCTCCCTAAATATATGTATCTATTTAATTTGCTACAATTCTATCACAGCATTTTTTGTTTTACAATAAAATATCAAATAAAATAAATCTTGGGGAAAAAGGGGTCTGGCCCCTTTTTCCCCAAGTCATTTATTTTTTGCTATTTTTCGACATATTCGTTTAATGGTTTTGTTTTGAAATTTAATTCGCATATTTCTGCTGTTGGTACAAATCCTGATTTTGCATTTATTATGTCTGGTATTCTGTTTACTACTGTTGCGCATGTTAATTCTACTGTTGCTGGTCTTGATACTGTTATTGTTGTGTCTGGTTCTCCATATACTGTCCATTCGTTTTTGTCAAAATCTTCTTTTGAATATACTTTTCCTATACATTCTGATTCTATTGTTATTCCTTCTTCTGTTTGTGTTGTAACTATTGCGCTCATTCCTGTTGCGTCTCCTGCTTTTACTGTTACTCCTAATGTTTCTGAATAAATATCTTCTTTATTTGTTGTTGGAACTGTTACTTGTGTTTGTGATTTTATTGTTAGTCCTAATTTATCGCATAACCATCCATTTGTATTCCACATATATGATGGCAAATATTCTCCACTTTGTATAATGTTTTGTCTTTCTTCGTCACTTATTTTATCTACTGATGCAACTTGTTTATCAAATTCTTCTAGTGTTAGTCCTGCTCCATGTGCATTTGCTAATGCTATTCCATAATCTTCTACATTGTAGCTTGAGCTTCCTTTTATTTTTGTTATTTTTTGTGTTGAACCACAAATACTTGTTATTAATTGTCCCCAATATATATCTTGATATCCTGTTCCAACTATTGTACATCCATTTTTCTTTGCTAATTCATCTATTTTTTTAGTTAATTCTGGATTTGAATTCCAAGAATAAAATGCTTCTTCACATGTTGTAACTGCATTTATCCCTAATTTTGCACATAGCATAAGTGGTTCTTCTACATCCTTTAATAAGCTCATTGTTTCTACTACACATATATCTGGATTTACTTGTTTTAGCATTTCTTCTGCGTCTTTTAAGTCTATTACTTTTACTCCTAAGTTTTCTCCTCCTATTATTTCTCCAATGTCTTTTCCTATAACTGCTGGATTTACATCAACTGCTCCTACTATTTCTCCACCCTTTTCCAAAACATACCTCATTGTATATTTTGCCATTTTTCCTGTACCTATTTGTACAACTTTAACTTTTCTTTCCATCTTTAGTTCCTCCTTAAATATATTATTATTAAATTTTATTAATTTAATTCATGTATAATTCTTTTTTGTCTTCTGCTTTATTTTCAATTTCTGTATCTTCTTTTTTCAATGCATTTGTATGAATTTCATATACTAAATAAAATGGTAGTGTTGCTTGTGCTAAAATCATAACTATTGGAAATAGGTTTCCTGAAAAATTGTATATTATTTCTATAAATGTTCCTGGATAATTTTGTGATATAAACATTAAATTGCTACCACAAATTTTATTTACTATATATGCAATAGCACTTATTATTACTATTAATGTAAAATAATATTTTATGTCATTTTTTTCTATTTTTACATATTTTGTTGTTAGCATTAACAGTCCTATATAAACCATTGTTCCGTGTAGCAAAAAGCTATGTAAGCTTATAAAGTGTATTGCTGGATACGTAGTTAATGAAGTTAATGGTGATATTAAGAAAACCATTCCAGCTATTATTCCACCTGTAGAAAGAAATATATCTCCTGTTTTTTTTAATGTTCCTTTACAAAATCCACTAAGTATTCCTGCGTATAGTATAAGACTGCAAAAATATAATGGTACATATTTATTTACTTCTTTAAATCCATAGTTTTTTACGTTAAATATAATTTTTATTATTTCTAATATCCATAATATAATGGTAGATTTTTTTATTATTTCTTTTACTTTATCTGGTTTGATATTTTTTGTATATTTTAATGCAACCACTATACTTATAATGGTTATAGAAAATAATATTATGTGCCCTATGGAAAACATTCCACATGGTACTACTTGATTAGCACTTTTAAATAACATTTCACGCCTCTTTTATTAGTATATTTTTTGGTATATTTATTTGTTCTTTCTATTTTTTCTTGTATTTATTAGTTTATTTAACTCTGCTCCTAAAAACACTGTATAGAAGCACGCATAAGTCCACATCATAATTAGCATTAATGTTGTTAGGCTTCCATATGTTACAGAAAATCCTTTGAATATATATAAGTATTTAGAAAATATAAATGATACAACGTTAAGTGCTATTGCTCCAAATAATGCTCCATATATTTGACTTTTAAATGTAACTTTATTTTTTGGTATAAATTTGTATATTGAAATGAACACTATAAATGTTGCAACAATAAATGCTATTTTTGTTAGTATTGATGCCCATATATTATAGTTTTTCATCCAACCTAATTGTGCTTGGATAAATTCTCTTACACTGTGTCCAAATACTAATGCCACTAACCCTAATACTATTAAAATAATAAATATTATTGTTTCTATAATTGCTTTTGCACGTAAATAAATGTATGAGGCTTTTTCTTCGCTATCTATATGATAAACGAATTGTAAACCTTTTGTTAAAGCAAATAATCCTTTTCCAGCTGCCCATATTGTAAATATAATAGAAATAGAAATTGTTCCTATTGATTTTGAATATACTTCTTGCACAATTCCTAATACCATCTCGTTCATACTTGATGGTATTAGTTTTGATATAGCTTCAAATAATGTTTGTGGTGCTATATTTGTATATTGTATTAATGTTAGTACCAAAATTACAAATGGTATAAATGACAATATTGTATAATATGAACATTCTGCTGAGCATTCGCTAACATGGTCTTTTTTCATGTTGTTAAATAATTTTTCTATTGTTCTATATTTTTTCTTAAAATTAATTTTTTTCATAAAAATCCTTTTTATTAAATATTTATTCAGTTCTTAATGCAATTACTGGGTCTTTTTTAGAAGCTGATTTAGCTGGTATTAAGCCACCTATTATTGTTAATATTACACTTAAAATCACTAATGCTATTGTGTTTTGTGGTTCTAGTACTGCATTTAATGGAATATTTCCTGTGTAGTGGTGTAATATAATATTTATTATTGGTATTAAAGAATAACTTATTCCTATTCCTAATAATCCAGATAAAAGTCCTATTATAAATGTTTCTGCATTAAATATTGTAGATATATTGTGTTTTGATGCTCCTATTGCTCTTAATATACCTATTTCTTTTGTTCTTTCATATACAGAGATATATGTTATTATTCCTATCATTATTGAAGATACTACTAATGAAATTGATACAAATGCTATTAAAACATATGTTACAGCATTAACTATAATTTTTACAGAGCTCATTAATATACCTGTTGTATCTGTATAATTTATTTCTTTTTCATCTTCACCATTTGCTAATACTTCTTCGTTGTAATCTTCTATAAAGTCTAAAAAGTGTTCTTTTCCATCAAAACTGTTAAAGTAAAATGATATATATGTTGGCTCTTCTTTATCTTGGTAACCCAAAGATATTAAATTTGTTTTTGCATTATTATCTTCGTTAGTTAACATTGCTGTTATAATTCTTGTTAGCTCTTCTTCTGTCATTTTTAGTTGGAATGCATTTGCAATTTTTTCTTGGTCTACATTAAATGCAGAAGCAAAACTACTTGTTAAATTATTCATTAATTCTCCAACTTTGCTTAATATTTCTTTTTTCATATTAGCTTCTGTCATAGCTTTTGCCATAGTTTCTGAGGTTTGAATAATTGCTGTGCTACTTGTAAATTCTGTTACTACGTTTGTTACCATTTCTGGCATTATTCTAGCTGTTGGGTTTGCTGTGTCTTCTGTTAATGATGGATCAACTGCATAATATGCATTTATATATACTTGTAAAAGTGTTTTTAGCAATCCAGAATATGTGGTTTTTAATGTTTCCTTTGGTATTACATAGTTCTTTTCCATTTCGCTAAATATATTTGATGGATTTTCTCCTTCTAAATATTTAGAAACTGTGCTATCTATTTCGTTTAGGCTTATGGTTCCTGTTAAATTATTAAACATTTCATTTGCTAGTGTAGTTAGGTTATTGTTAAATGTATTTTTTGCAGGAGTTATATCTGTTGTTATTGAATTAGATATTTCTGCCATATATCCTTCTGTTTGTTGTTGTATTGAGTTTTGGTCTATTTTAATATTAAATGCACTTTCTAGTTTTTTGCTGTCTATTGAAACTAAGTCTTGAAAGTTTAATCCTAAGCCTTGTTTATCACTATCAAATTTAGAACCAGAAATTACATCTACTTCTGGGTTTTCTATTTGTTTTTTTACTATATCTGTTTTTGAAGAATAGTCTATTATATAATCTGTTAAAGCACTAGTGTATGCTACTCCTGGATTTAGCGCCATCGAGTTTGTACCTTCTTTTGCAGATACAACACCTACTATTTTTAATTCTATTGAATTATCGTAAATCTCTTTTAAAGATTCTTTATTTTCACTCATGTCCTCATATACATCATATTTGCTATTGTATTTATAAAAGTCTGTTGGTTGTATTAATTTTAGTTTTATATTCATTAAATCTTCATAAGTAAAATCCAATGGTTCGTTGTTTATCTCTGCACTTTCGCCAGTCATTATTTTTGTTACTATATCTTTTAATTCGTCATTGTCTCTTAATCCTAAAGAATATACTAATAAGTCTGATATGCTATTGGGTTCTGATAAAACAATTATCATTTCATTGTAGTTACTTGGCCATCTACCTGCTAATACATCGTATGAATCTTCTAGCATTTCTTGATTATCTATCATTTGACTATATATTGAAGTCATTTCTGAATATGAGCTCATTAAACTAGATGAACCCATAACTGATGAAAATGTGTCACTTGGATTTAATTTCATAATTTTTCCGTCTTCATTTTCTGTGTATATCAATGGAGAAATACTATATGAATATCTTATACTTGCTATATCACCTTCTATTTTGCTTTTGTTCTTATTAATATGTTCATTAAAACTTTTTAAATCATTTGTGCTTAAACTTGCTAACATGTTTTTTATATATTGTTGTTCATGAACAACCTCATCGTCATTACTATCATTTTCACCTGAAGATGTCATTGATAATAGCATTGATGTTACATCTGATGATTCTTGCATTATTGTTAGTGGGTATGAAGTTAATGTTTCTTCTTGAATATGATCTATATAGTTTTGGAATCCGTTAGAAACTGACTGTATTAGTGCTATTCCTATTATTCCTATTGAACCAGCAAGCGCAACTAAAATTGTTCTACCTTTTTTAGTTAATAGGTTGTTTAAGCTTAATCTAAATGCAGTAGTATTTTTCATTTTTGTTTTTCCAATTCCAGATTTTTCTTTTTTTACGTGTTCTTCATTTTTTCCTATTGGATTTGAGTCTTCTGTAATAGTTCCGTCTAGAATTTTTATAATTCTACTAGAATATTTTTCTGCAAGCTCTGGATTGTGTGTTACCATTATAATTAATTTATCTTTTGATATTTTCTTTAAAATATCCATTATTTGTACACTTGTTTTTGTATCTAATGCTCCTGTTGGTTCATCTGCCAGTATAATATCTGGATTATTTACTAATGCTCTAGCAATTGCAACCCTTTGCATTTGCCCACCAGATAGTTGGTTTGGTTTTTTATTAATATGCTCTTTTAAGCCAACTTCTTCTAATGCTTTTATTGCTTTTTCTCGTCTTTCTTTTTTAGATACTCCACCTAATGTAAGAGCTAATTCAACATTTGATAAAACGGTTTGATGTCCTATTAAATTATAACTTTGAAAAACAAATCCAACTTTATAATTTCTATATGCATCCCAATCTCTATCCTTAAATTTTTTAGTAGATTTACCATTAATAATTAAATCGCCTGATGTGTATCTATCTAAACCACCAATAATATTTAGCAATGTGGTTTTTCCACATCCACTTTGCCCCAATATTGAAACAAATTCAGATTCTCTAAATTTTATACTTACACCCTTTAGTGCTTCTACCTTTTCATCCCCTGTTTCATATACTTTTCTTATATTCTTTAACTCTAGCATTTCAAGTCTCCTTTTATTAAAAATTTCATTACTGAAATATAATAAAACAAAATTATTAAATTTATATGAACAATTATAATATTTCCAATTTTACTTTTTTATACCATAAATTCAAATAATTTTCAATGGGAATAATAAATAAAACCAATCACAATAAAAATCTTGTAAGTAGTACACAGGTCTTTTGCTTGTTTACAAAAAATTATAACTTATTATAAGAACTAAAAGAAGTAGTTTCTAAACCATTCGTTTTTTTGATTATTATTGTTTTACTAAACCTTTTTTATTTTCTTTTTCTAATTGTTTTAAACTTTTTTTAGGTGTTGGCAATTTTTCTGGCATAGTTCCGTCCAGCTTCCTTAATTGCTTTTCTAACAATTTTTCCAATTTTGTTATGAGTATCACAAGCTTTCTTTTCTGTGTCAACTTTATCTCTTTTTAATCTCGATTCAGTTTGTGTGATTCGAAATAAATTAGCTGCAAGTTCTTCACTTCCCATATTATCTAAAATATCTTCTCTATATCTTAAACCTTTTCTTTTAGCAATATCATCAGCTGTTTCACGCGTTT
>CAYMXX010000002.1:44327-62225 GCA_964394545.1 uncultured Clostridium sp. | reverse complement strand
AAAATAATAATAAATAATATATTAAATAAAAATAATAATTATTTTTAAATTAATAAGCATAAAATAAAAAAATAATTATAAATATTAGATGGTGATATTTATGAGGATAGGATTAGCTTTAGCACGGGGGAGGATCAAAAGGAGCAGCACATATAGGAGTATTAAAAGCCTTTGAGGAAGAAAAAATAAATATAGATTATATTTCAGGCACGTCTTCTGGTAGTATTATAGCCACACTTTTTGCAATGGGATATAATTCTAATGAAATTTATTATTTGTTTAATAAATATTCTAAAAAAATAAAATATATAAATTATAAAAATATAACTAAATTAATTTATGGAATATTAGTAAAAAGAAAAATAATAATAAAAGGATTTAATGATGGAGAAATTATTGAAGAAATAATTAATGAAGCTGCTGAATTGAAAAAAATAAAAAATATTAATCAAATAAAAAAGCCATTAATTATTCCTAGTATAGAAATTCATAATGGAAAAATATATTGCTTTTGTTCACAAATAAAGAGAGCAAAATTTTCAGATAAAACTATATATATTAATAATATAGAAATAGGAAAAGCTGTAAGAGCAAGTTGCAGTTATCCATTAATCTTTGAGCCATGTAAATATAAGGATAATGAATTAGTTGATGGTGGAATAAGAGAGAATATTCCGTGGAAAGAATTAAAAGAATTCGGTGCAAATAATGTTATAGGAGTTGCATTCGAAAAAGAAGATGATGGTAAATGTTGTAAGAATGCAATTGACGTTATAAGTAATTCATTTGAAATTCTTTGCCATGAATTATCTAATTATGAAGTAGAAGGATTAGAATATTTAATAAAAATTAAAACAAAAAATATTTCTCTTTTAGATATGTCACAAACAGAGTATTTATATAATATTGGATATAAAACGGCTAAAAAAGAAATTAAAAAAATATTAAATAAAATAAATTAAATAATATAATTAATATAAAATTTAATTCTATATTAATTTAATTTTAGTTCTAAATTAAACTTGTCTTTAATAAAATTAAATAAAATAATTTTTACGAGAGGAGTTTAATTATGAAAAATAAAAAAATTGTAATGTATATTTTTATAATTATAGTTATTTTAATTATTTTAGGTGTTGGTTATTTTGTTTATAAAAAAATAAGTAAGCAAAATAGAAGTAATTATGATGAATATATACCACAAGAAGAAATAACAGATGAACAGTTAAGGCAGACTATAAGCACATTATATTTTATGAATATTGAAACAGGAAAGCTTGTACCGGAAGCCAGAAAAATAGATGCAAAAGAATTAGTAAATGAGCCATATAAAAAATTAGTAGAGCTATTAATAGATGGTCCTCAAAATGATAAAATGATAAAACTAATTCCAGAAGGAACAAAATTAAATAAAATAGAAATAAAAAATGATTGTATTTATATAGATTTTTCTAATGAATTTATTAAAGAACAAAAATTAGGAATAGACCAAGAAGAGTTAATAATTAAATCAATAGTAAATACAGTTACAGAATTAAAAGAAATTAATTTTGTAAGAATCTTAATTGATGGAAAAGAAAACATGGAGTTTCCAGATGGAGGTATAAATTTTAGAGAACCTTTTAAAAGGCAATCATTTTAAAAATTTATAAATTTTAATTGATTTTACTACTTTATCAAGATTGCACAAAAAGTATTCTACTTCTTTTATAGAATGAATTGTGCAATCTTTTCTTTTTTTAAAATTAAATTTTTCCTCACCTTTTTTTGAGTGTTTATTCTCCAAAACCATTCTCCTTGCAATTTATATAAAAATATTATAATATATAATATATGAAAAAAATAAATTAATGTTGACGGAGAAAAAAATGGATGTAATGCTAAAAAAAGATGAGAGAATAGATGATTTGGAATACAAAGGGCTAAAAATAGTTCAAAATAAAAATTGGTTTTGCTTTGGAATTGATAGTGTGTTATTATCTAATTTCGCAAAAGAGATTAAGAATAATAGTACGGTTTTAGATTTGGGAAGTGGAACTGGAATAATAAGTATTTTATTATCTAAAAAAATAAATGCAAAAAAAATAATAGGAGTCGAAATACAAAAAGATGTGTATGAGATGTCTAAAAAATCTATTTTATTAAATGATTTACAAAATGTAGAATTTATAAATGAGGATATAAAAAATTTAAATAATATTATAAAAAATAATAGTTGTGATGCAATTGTTACAAATCCACCTTATATGAAAAATAATTCAGGAATAAAAAATGATAATGAATATAAATTGATTTCTAGACACGAAATAAAATGTAATATAGAAGATATAATAAAAATATCAAGTAAGTTATTAAAAGATAATGGAGAATTATATATGGTTCATAGACCAGATAGACTTGTAGGAATAATAGAAACATTGAGAAAATATAAATTAGAACCTAAAAAAATTAGATTTGTACATTCAAGGCAAGGAGAAAATAGTAATTTAGTTTTAATAAAAGCAATAAAAAATTCCGGAGAATTTTTAAAGGTTGAAAAGCCTTTGTATATCTATAAAGAAGATAATAAATATACAGACGAAGTGATGGAAATATATAACAAAAAGTAAAGGAGAAAAAATGCAAGGGAAATTATATTTGGTAGCGACACCAATAGGAAATCTAGATGATATAACAATAAGAGCGATTAATATTTTAAAAGAAGTAGATTTAATTGCGGCAGAAGATACTAGACATACATTAAAATTATTAAATCATTTAAATATATCAAAACCATTAATTAGTTATTATAAACAAAATGAAAATATTAAAAAAGAAATATTAATAAATAAAATCTTAGAAGGTCAAAACATTGCAATTGTAACAGATGCTGGAACTCCACGGAATTTCTGATCCAGGAGAAATAGTGGTGAAATCTGCAATAGAAAACAATATAGAAATTGTACCAATTCCAGGTGCATGTGCTGCAATAAATGCATTAATTCCTTCTGGAATGAAAACGAATGAATTTATTTTTATTGGATTTTTACCGGTAAATAGTAGAGAAAAAAAAGAAAAATTAGGAGAAATAAAAAAATATACACAAACAATAATTTTATATGAGGCACCACATAAATTATTAAATACATTAAAAATAATGCTTGAAGAAATTGGTAACAGAAATATATGTTTAGCAAGGGAAATTACTAAAATTCATGAAGAATATATAAGAGGGAAAATATCAGAAGTAATTGAAAAGATATCAGAGCCTAGAGGAGAATATGTTTTGATTTTAGAAGGCAATGATAAAAATGAAGAAGAAGTAAATAAAGAAAATTTAAATCGATTAACTTTAGAAGAACATTTTGAATATTACAAAAATCAAAATTTAGATAAAAAAGAAATTATAAAAAAAATTGCAAAAGATAGAAATACAAATAAAAACGAAATATATCAATATTTTTTAAAAAAAGAATAAGAAGCTCTTAAAAAGAACTTCTTATTCTGCTTTTGATTTACCAATTTTTTCTGCACATTTTTCGCAGATTAATTTTCCTTGGTAATCAATTAGTTTTTTTGAGCTTCCACAGAAAATACAGTTTGGTTCATATTTTTTTAATATAATTGAAGAACCATCAACATATATTTCCATAGGGTCTTTTTCTGTAATACCAAATTTGTTTCTAAGTTCAATAGGTATTACCACTCTTCCTAGCTCGTCAACTCTTCTGATTATTCCTGTTGATTTCATATATAACCCCCCTCAAAATTACATTTTTCGACAAATCGGCTTTTCTAAATAATATCACAAAAAATGATAAAGGTCAACACAAATCTTCCTTTTTTTGGAAATTTTTAAAAAATTTTTTTTATTTTTGCAAAATCTATTAATATTATAATTTTATCTTCAAAAAATATTTTAAGTTTCGGTATTTTTTTAATATATAATTTGAAAAAAAGTATATATTTAAAAGATTCCGTTCTTCAAGGCGTTTAAGATACTAAATATTCAAATTAAAGATACACACTCTAAACAAGAAAATAATTAAAGTATATCAGGTCGAACTCACTTTGAAATATATACTTTTTTTCATAGATAAATTTATAGTGTTAGTAGAAAATACCGAAACTTAAGTCAAAAAAATATATATTTAAAAGTTCTGTTTTTTTTGATATTATAAATTGTTTAGAAAGAATATTATTAATAATGAATGAATAAATTAAAAAAGGAGGATTGTTATGCTAAATATAATTTGGCCCATATTTTTAATAATATCTTTTATATTTGCAATTTTTAATGGAAGATTAGAAGAAGTAAACACATCTGTTTTTGAGGGAACAAAATCTGCTGTGGAATTATGTATTACATTATTAGGGACCATGTGTTTATGGAATGGAATAATGAAAATTGCTAGTAACACAAGTATAGTAAAGAAACTTACAAAATTACTTAATCCTATAATGAAAAAACTGTTTCCAGATATAAAAAAGGGAGATAAAATTCATGAAGAAATATCAATGAATATAATTGCAAATATAATGGGACTGGGTAATGCAGCAACACCACTTGGTTTAAAAGCTATGAAATCTATGCAAAAAGAAAATAAAAATAAAAAAGTGTTGTCTAATTCTATGGCAATATTTATTGTTTTAAATACAGCATCTATACAAATTATACCCACAACTGTAATTGCAATAAGGAGTTCATTAAATTCAAATAACCCTACAGCAATGATAGTTCCTGTTTGGATTGCTACAATTTGTGCTGCCTTTGCAGCAATAGGAGCAGCAAAAATATTAATGAAAAAGTTTTAAGGTGATATTAATGCAAATAATTAATTATATTTCTAATTTAGCAATACCATTTACAATATTGCTAATAGTGGGAATAGGACTAATAGAGAAAAAAAACGTGTTTGATATATTTTTGGATGGAGCAAAGGAAGGTTTAGAAATAGTAATAAATATATTTCCAACTTTAATAGGACTATTTGTGGCTATAAGTGCTTTAAGATATTCTGGAGTTTTAGATTTTATAATAAAATTGATAGCACCAATAATTAATTTATTACATATTCCCGTAGAAATTATGCCACTTGCAATATTAAGACCTATTTCACGGAAGTGCGTCTGTTGCAATAGGTACAGATATTATGAGTAAATATGGAGTAGATAGTAAAATTCGGTTTAATTGCGTCAACAATTATGGGGTCTACAGAAACTACATTGTATACGATTGCATTATATACAAGTGCAGCGGGAGTGAAAAAAATTAGATTTGTTCTTGTGGCAGCTTTAATTGGAGATTTAATTGGAATGTTAACTTCTGTAATAATTTGTAATATTATGTCGTAAAAAATTTGTTGACAATTTTTGTAAAACATAGTAACATAAGAATAGTCGTAAGACTAATTTTAATTCAAGGTGAAAAGAATGATTTTTAAATTCTTATTATTTTTTTCTTTATTTTTTACTGTCAGAAAAATTCTAATAAAAATTTTCACAAAAAAAGTATTAAAGAAAATAAAAAATTAATTAAAAAAGTTTTTAATGTTGTAGGAAAAAAATATAATTATTGTAATAGCCCCAAAAAATAATTAAATATAAAATTTTTTTCCTACATCCCCCCAAAAAATTAACTCACCTCAAAAAAATCACTTGGTTTATCACGAGGTGCTACATATATAGGAAAGTTTTTGTCTGTTTTTATTTCATCTAGAACAGTTTGTTTTGCAAGTTCAGGAAAATTATTTTCTTTACTTAAATGAATAAGTAAAGCCTTTTCTAGTCCTGAATCTATTAATTTAGAAATTGTTTTACCAGCTAAGCTATTCGAAAGATGACCTGTTGAACTTGAAATTCTTTGTTTTAAATAATATGGATAATGAGAGCATTGCAAAACATTTGGATCATAATTAGATTCCAAAAGTATATAATTACTGTCTTTTAAACAGTTAAAAACAGAATTATTAATATTACCTAAATCTGTTGCGATACTAATTTTTTTTCCATCAAAAAATAAATTAAAACCACAAGGGTCAGCAGCATCATGTGGAGTTGAAAAAGGAAAAATTTCCAGACCATTAATATTAAAACTTTTTCCTATGGAAAATAATTTACAATTTTCCGTAGAAACTTTTTCACTTATTTGAGGCATTGCTTCCCAAGTTTTTTTAGTTGCATATACAGGTATATTATATTTTTTGGATATATTTCCTATACCTTTAGTATGGTCACTATGTTCATGTGTTACAAGTATAGCATCTATATTGTTTAAATTTATATTTAGTTCTCCGAAGAACTGTTTCTACTTTTTTTGCACTTACTCCTATATCAATTAATATATTAGCAGAGTCGCTTTTTACAAAGAAGCTATTTCCACTGCTTCCACTAAATAAACTACAAAATTTTAACATTTATTTCATCCTTTTTTATTCTTGAACTCTTTCTATGTTTGCTCCAATATTTCTAAATTTTTCTTCTATATTTTCGTATCCTCTATCAATATGACCAAGATTATATATTTCTGTTTTGCCTTCTGCAGCAATACCTGCAATTATTAATGCTGCACCTGCACGAAGATCTGTTGAATATACAGAAGCACCATACAATTTTTCTACACCTTCAAATATTGCAGATTTTCCTTGAGAAGTTATTTGTGCTCCCATTTTATTTAATTCATTTGTATATTGAAATCTTGATTCCCAAATACTTTCATTTATAATACTTGTTCCATTTGCCGTAGATAAAACAACACCCATTTGTGCCTGTAAATCAGTAGGAAAACCTGGGTAAGGTAAGGTTTTTATTATTGCTTTTGAAGGTCTTTCATCACACCAAACTCTTAAACTGTCTTCATATTCCTCTACATGTCCACCAATTTCTAAAATTTTTGCTGTTACACATTCCAAATGTTTAGTAATACAATTTTTAATAATAATATTTCCACGAGAGGCAACTGCAGCAAGCATAAATGTCCCTGCTTCTATTTGGTCTGGGACAACAGAATAACTTTTGTCACCTGTTAAACTTTTTACACCATTTATTTTTATAACATCAGTACCAGCACCACGAATATCTGCTCCCATTGTATTTAAAAAGTTAGCAAGATCAACAATATGAGGTTCTTTTGCTGCATTATCTATTGTAGTAGTACCTTCTGCTAAAACACTAGCAAGCATAACATTTATTGTTGCTCCAACTGAAACAATATCCATATATATATTTGTTCCAATTAATTTATCAGTTTTTGCTTTTACATTACCACCAACTATTTCTACATTAGCACCTAATGCTTCGAAACCTTTAATATGTTGGTCAATAGGTCTAGGACCTAAATTGCAACCACCAGGAAGGCCAACTTCAATTTCCTTTTTTCTTCCAAGCATTGCACCAATTAAATAATAAGAAGCTCTAAATTTTCTTGTTAATTCTATTGGGGCTACAGTTTTAGTTATGTTTCTTGTATCTATTTTTAAAGAATTTTTATCAATCCATTCTATTTTTGCGCCTAAACCTTCTAATATTTCACATGATAATCTAATATCAACTATATTAGGAACATTATTAAGAGTGCAAATTCCATCAATTAATAATGTTGCAGGAAGTAATGCAACAGCTGAGTTTTTTGCTCCACTTATATTTACTTCACCTTTTAAAGGTGTAGGACCTGAGATTACTAGTTTTTCCATAATTACTCCTTAAAAATTTTAATTAAAAAATTAGAGTGTATTATTAATTACACTCTAATTATTATAAAAATATTATCACAAAATTAAAGAATTTACAACAAGATTTTATTCAAGTTTCAACTTTTGTTAGAAATATATTATTTGAAGAAACTATATATTTAAAAGTTCCGTTCTTCAAGGCGTTTAAGATACTAAATAATCAAATTAAAGATACACACTCTAATTTAGAAAAAAATTTAAGTTTATCAGGTCGAACTCGCTTTGAAATATATAGTTTTTTCAAAAATAGTTTGTAATATTAACAAAATATTAAATCTTGAATATTTTAAGTTTGTGCTAATTTGATTCCTATATTTTGAAAAATTTCGACAATTTTAAATTTAAAATTCATATCAGAATTATTTTCACTTTCAGATAACAAACTATATTCTTCAGTAGATAGGTTTTCTTGCAGAACTTCTTTAGATTCGTCTGGGACTATACCAGAACTAACATCTACAAAGCATAAAGGAGGAAACATTACGCACCACCAGTTTTGACCAGAGGCGCTACCAATTTCAACTCTTAGTGCATCATAAAATCCAGCAGGTAAAGAAATATCTCCATATTTTTTTGTAGGAAAAGCAAAATTTCCGATTTTAATATTTACATTATAGTTATAACCATTTTCGTAAACTGTATTTTGTGCAATTTCTTTAATTGTATTAATGTTATTTTGTGCAATTTCTATTACTTCTTGTTTGCTATTAGCATTTTTAGAAATTTGATTTATATATTTTAAAATACTATCCCTTACAATATATTTTAAATTTTGATCTTCTTTTGAGTCACTGTTTGCTATAACATGTAACCTAAAAACACTTGATTCAATATTTGTAGATACTGCATTAACATAAGAAAATGCACATATAATAGTATAAATTAGTAAAAGAAATAGTAAAATTAAAAATCTTTTAAAAATAGAATTGTGTATTATTTTTTTCAAATAGATCCCCCCATAAAAAAATAGAAAAATAATAAAAAATTGCTAATAAATTAAAAAAATGAAAAAAAATCTCTTTAAAAAGAGTATTAACAAAAAATAAAAAAATATAAAATGAAGAATTAACGAGTACGAAAATAATTGACACAATCAAAAATAAATGGTAAAATTTACCAGTAGAAAAACCTAGGGGAGGTTAAAATATGGAGAAATCTAACAGTATAAAAAAAGTGTGTGGATTTTATGTAAGTAGTGTTCATTTAATAACTATGCTATTACCATATTTAAACAAAAAAATAGAAGAACAAATAGAGGTTATCCCAGTTTTAGAATTTGATTTAAGAAAAAACGTAGAAACGATTTTATCTAAAATAGTTTTAAAAGAGAGCAACAAAAAACAAATATTAAGTATCAATTGGAAAAATACCAAAGTTCAAAAATATTCAAATATTGAAGGCAAATTAAAAGAAATAAATAAAGGTGAAAAGGAAGCAATAATATTAATAAGTGGTAGTAAAAAATACATAAAAATTGCTAATGAGATGATAGAAAAGTATTTTAGTAAATACAAAGATTATAAAAAGTATATAACAATAATTAACTGTTTTGAAGTAGAAGAATTTGATGATGATATTAGAGAAATATTATATGAGCATGAATTTATTATAAATACATCAGGAATAAATAGAATAGATGATGTATTTGAGATGCATAAAGAGAAACAAGCAAATTGACATAAAATGGAAAGAGTGATATAATATTAAAGATAAAAATTTATGAAAGGAAGATAAACATGAGGACAAAAGATTGCAAGCGTCGGATAGATCGAAATGCTATTAGATTGCTTGGAGTTAGTCAAAGTTATCTGAATTCACATTTCAAAGCCGAAAAGACGAAAATTGAATATGAAATTTGGGTAAAGAAAACTTTGGAAGAAGTTGAAGAGTTTGAAAAAGAACTTGAAATTATTACAACTGATTTTAAGGCTAAGAGTGTCTTCACGAAAGGAAAATGTGATGGAGGTTATAAAATCTCCATTATGATAAGTTTTTGATTCCTAGAAAAGAGCTGGCATATTGCCGGCTCTTTTCTATAAGATTTTAAGTTTCTATATTTTGTTAATACTTTTAAATATATACTTTTTTTCATAGGTAATTTCACAACATTATTATTAGAAATATAGAAACTTAAATTTAAAATTTATTGACTAAAAATATAAATTGATATAATATAATTTTGGTAAACTATAAAAGGAGGTTTAGAGGTGGATAAAGAATATAAGAAAGCAAAAGAAATATTAGAAAAATATAATCAAGAGCATTTATTAGCTTTTTATGACCAATTACCACAAGAAAAAAAGAATAAATTAATAAACCAAATATTAAATATAAATTTTGAGCAAATAAATAAATTATATCAAAATACTAAAAGAGAAACGGAAGAAGAAAATGCAAAAATAGAACCAATAACATATATTGACAAAAATAACATTTCTGGTGAAGAAAAAAAACGTTATGAAAGTTTAGGAATTGAAGAAATAAAAAAAGGAAAATTAGCTGTTGTTACAATGGCAGGAGGACAAGGCACAAGACTTCGGACATAATGGACCAAAAGGTACATATATGTTAGGAGTAAATCCGGATAAATCCTTGTTTGAAATTTTATGTGATAACTTAAAAACAGCTAAAATAAAATATGATATATATATTCCATGGTATATAATGACAAGTAGAGAAAACAATGCACAAACAATAGAATTTTTTGAAAAAAACAATTATTTTAATTATCCAAAAGAAAAAATAAAGTTTTTTATTCAAGGTGAATTACCAATGGTAGGAACAGATGGGAAAGTTTTATTGGATAAAGAAGGAATAATAAAAGAAGCTGCAGATGGTCATGGTGGGATTTTTGAGGCAATGTTTAAAAATCATGTAGTGGAAGATATGAAAAATAATAAAATAGAATGGATTTTTGTTGGACCTGTTGATAATCCTTTAGTAAAAATGGTTGATGAAGTACTTATAGGTGTTGCAGTAGATAAAAAAGTATTAGCAATAGGAAAATCATTAGTAAAAGCAAATCCAAAAGAAAAAGTAGGAGTATTCTGCAAAAAAAATGGAAAACCTGCTGTAATAGAGTATACGGAAATAAGTGATGAAATGGCAGAGGAAAAAGACAAAAACGGAAATTTAGTATATGGAGAGTCACATATTAATTGCAATATGTTTAATATAAAAGCAATAGATGAAATAGGAAACAATAAATTGCCATATCATAGTGCTTTTAAAAAAGCTACATATATAAATAAAGATGGCAATATAATAGAACCAGAAGAACCTAATGCTTATAAATTTGAGAGTTTTATATTTGATAGTTTCCAAAAATTAGATGACATGGCAATATTAAGAGTAAAAAGAGAAGATGAATTTGCTCCAGTAAAAGGTAAAACAGGAGTAGATAGTGTAGAAACAGCAAGAGAATTATATAATAAATATCACAGTGTTTAGAATACTGACATTACCAGATTAGTAAAAGGAGGATATGATGGAATATTTAGAAAAATATCAAGAATGGCTAAAAAGTGAAGAAATTGATGAAGAAACAAAAGAGGAATTAAAAAAAATAGCAAATAACAAAACAGAAATACAAGACAGTTTTTATAAAGAATTAGAATTTGGAACAGCAGGGCTTCGTGGAATAGTAGGACCAGGAACAAATAGAATGAATAAATATACAGTAGGTAAAGCAACACAAGGATTAGCAAATTACATTGTAAAAAATAATGGACAAGATAAAGGTGTTGCTATTGCATATGATTCAAGAAATATGTCACAAGAATTTAGTAAATTAGCTGCATTAATATTAAATGCAAATGGTATAAAAACATATAGATTTGAATCATTAAGGCCAACTCCAGAATTATCATATACAGTAAGAGAATTAGGATGTATTTCTGGGATTGTAATAACTGCAAGTCATAATCCACCTAAATATAATGGATATAAAGTGTATTGGAATGACGGAGCTCAAATTTCTTTTCCAGTAGATGTAGAGATAACAGAAGAAGTAAATGCAATAAAAAATTATTCGGACATTAAAGAAATTAGTGAAGAAGAGGCAATAGAAAAAGGTTTGTATAATGTAATTGGAGAAGAGATTGATAACAAATATATAGAATATTTAAAATCAGTTGCATTAAATAAAGAAATAGATAAAGAGTATGGAAAAGATATAAAAATAGTATATACTCCTTTACATGGAACAGGGAAAAAATTGGCCTTAAGAATATTAGATGAATTAGGATTTTCAAATGTACATATAGTAGAAGAACAGGCAGAACCAGATGGAAAATTTCCAACTGTAAGTTATCCAAATCCAGAAGATCCAGCAGCTTTTGAACTTGCACTAAAGCTTGCTAAAAAAATAAATGCAGATATAGTTGTAGCAAATGATCCAGATGCAGATAGAATAGGCTTACATGTAAAAGATAATAAAACAGGGGAATACATATTATTTAATGGAAATATGATAGGACTTACAGTTGCTGATTATTTAATAAATCAAAAAAGAGAAAAAGGATTATTGGATAAAAATACGGCATTGATAAAAACAATAGTATCTTCAAATATGACAGATAGAATTTGCGAAGATAATGAAGTTAAATTATTTGAAGTACTAACCGGGTTTAAAAATGTAGCTTCAAAAATAAGAGAATTTGAAAAAGAAAGCTCATATAAATGTATAATGGGATATGAAGAAAGCTATGGATGCTTAGTTGGAGACAAAGTAAGAGATAAAGATGGAATAGCAGCATTAATGCTACTTTCTGAAGCAACAGCACTATGTAAAAAACAAGGGTTAACACTTTGGGATAATATGCAAAATATGTATAAGAAATATGGATATTATAAAGAAAGTCAAGTTGCAATTGTCTTAGAGGGAGCAGAAGGAGCTCAAAAAATAAAAAATATGATGGAAGATATAAGAAATAATCCTCCAAAAGCAATTGGAAAATATAAAGTATTAAAATTAAGAGATTATTCAAATGGAGAAGTAAAAAATTGTGTAACAGAAGAAGTTCACAAAGAAGATTTACCAAAATCTAATGTATTGTATTTTGAACTAGAAAATGATTTTTGGGGATGTGTACGACCATCAGGAACAGAGCCTAAAATAAAGTTATACATGGGAGTAAAAGGAGAAAACCTAGAAGAAGCTACCAAATTGGTAGAAGATTTAAGCAATTCTATGAGAGAAATACTTAATTAAAATAATAAAAGGATGGAAAAAATTAAGAATTCCATCCTTTTATATTGCTCCTTTTAATTGCACCATAAATATTTGCTTTTACGTTTGGAATTTTCTTTTGAAATTCCCAAATTAAATTTTTCATATCTTCCCTTTTAGAGACTCCATCCATTGGACAACATTTAGGCATAACTTCTATTTCATTTTTCTTTACAAAAGTTTTTATACATCTTTCTGGTGTATAAATAAGAGGTCTTATTAAAGTAATGCCAGACCTATCCATATAAGATTTAGGTGCAAAGGTATTTATATTTCCACCATATAATAAATTTAAAAAAAATGTTTCTAAGACATCATCTTCATTGTGACCTAAAGCTATTTTATTACAGCCTTCTCTAATAGCTGTGCTATTTAATATTCCTCTTCTTAAATTTGCACATAAAGAACAAGGATTTTTTTCATTTCTTATATCAAACACTATTTCTTTAATATGGCTTTCTTCTTCTACATATGTAACACCAATATTACTGCAGGTTTCTTTTAAAAATTCACTATTAAAAAATTCAAAACCAGGATTTATACTAATTGCAATAATTTCAAATTTTTTTGGATAAAATATTTGAAGATTTTTTAGAGCCATAAGTAAAGTAATAGAATCTTTACCACCTGATAAACCGACTGCGATTTTATCTCCATCTTCTATCATATTATAATCATCAACAGCTTTTCTAACATAGCTTAAAATTCTTTGCATAAATATCATTCCTTTTAATACAAACTACAATTTATTATAATATAAATATCTAATTCTTGTCAAAAGATTTAAACTAGTGTATAATACCAATGTATGCACTTATAGCTCAGGTGGATAGAGCGCTCCCCTCCTAAGGGAGAGGCCGTTGGTTCGAATCCAACTAAGTGCACCAAATGAAGTAAAGAGTGAGAGTAGTGGAAAAAGAAACATTTATGAAAGAGGCTTTAAAAGAAGCTAAAAAAGCATATAAAAAATTAGAAATACCAGTAGTAGCAGTTATTGTAAAGGACGGAGAAATAATTGCTAAAGCTCATAATTTAAAAGAAAGCAAAAATAGTAGCATTGCACATGCAGAGATTTTAGCAATAGAAAAAGCAAATAAAAAATTGAATGCATGGAGATTAGAAGATTGCGAAATGTATATAACACTAGAACCATGTATGATGTGTATGGGAGCAATAGTTAATTCAAGAATAAAAAAAATATATATAGGAACATTAGATCCCAAAACAGGTTCATGCAAATCTGTTATAAATATGGAAAATTATAAATTTAATCATGTAGTGGAAGTGGAAACAGGAATTTTGCAAGAAGATTGCGAATATATTTTAAAAGATTTTTTTAGAATGTTAAGAGACATGAAACGGAGGAAAAAATGAAGCAAAATAGCTTTTTTAAAAAGAGAATAATACATGTTTATGTAATAATATTTATTATTATATTAATAGTATTAATAGCAGGAATTTTAATGTTTAAATATCATGTTGAAGGCGAAAAAAACATGCCATTTAACTTGAAAAGCATAAGTATAATGAGTACTGCACAAACAGAAGATATAAAAAATGAAGGAGATACGTGGAAGGCAAATTTAATACAAAAAAATGATATTTACTTAGCTTTTGAAAAAAATAGTAATTATAAAAAAGAAGATGCAATAAAAGTAATAAAATTTTGCAATATTATTATAAATAAAGAAACAGAAAACGGAACAGTAGTAATATATAGACCAAGTACAAATGAGCTAACATATGATTATAAAAACGAGGAATATATAGTTACAGATAATTTAGAATATGTAGGAGCTTTAGAAACAAGTCCAGAAGTTTTACAAATAAATAATCAAGGTGGAATAATAGGATTTAGTGTTTTACAAAAAGATATTGGTGAATATACATATAATAAAGAAGAAAAAATTGTAAGTGATGGAAAGCTTTTAGAAAAAGCAGGAATAGATATAAAAGACGTAAAAGTAGAGATAAAGTTTGACTTAATTATTGAAACTACATCAGGATATAGATTTAAGGCTAATATTAAATTGGATTTACCAACAGGAGATATTTCTAAAGAGGGTGTTTCAATAAAGGATGATACAGAATTAGCAGATGTTATTTTTAAAAGATTTTAATGTAAAAAACTTGATTAAGTTTAAATAAAATTATATAATAAACATGTTGGTTTTAAGTTAACTTTTGTATGGAGAGTAATTCAATAAAAAACTATGAACCTCGTCAGGTCCGGAAGGAAGCAGCGATAAGTAGCAAATTTTATGTGGGTTGCTTTCCATAGAGAAGTTAACTTAAAATTTATATAAGAGGTGAGAAATTTGGGATATACTGCTTTATATAGAAAATTTAGGCCATTAAATTTTAATGAAATGGTAGGACAAGAACACATAACAAGAACATTAAGAAACCAAGTTATTGAACAAAGAGTTGGACATGCATATCTTTTTAATGGTGGAAGAGGAACAGGAAAAACATCAGCAGCAAAAATTTTAGCAAGAGCAGTTAACTGTTTAAATCCTAAAGATGGTGAACCTTGTAATGAATGTGAAATATGTAAAGCAATACTTTCAGGTTCACTTACAGATGTTGTAGAAATGGATGCTGCATCAAATAACAGTGTAGAAGACATAAGAGCAATTAGGGATGAGGTTAATTTCTTGCCAACACGAGCAAAATATAGAGTATATATAATAGATGAGGTTCATATGTTATCAACAGGAGCATTTAATGCACTATTAAAAACACTAGAAGAACCACCTGAGCACGTTAAATTTATTTTAGCAACAACAGAACCACAAAAATTGCCAGCTACAATTCTTTCTAGATGTCAAAGATTTGATTTTAAAAGAATATCAACACAAGATATAATAAAAAGATTGGAAATAATCTGTAAAGAAAGCAATATACAAATAGCTAAAGAAGCATTAGAGCTGATTGCAATACTTTCAGAAGGTGCAATGAGGGATGCTATAAGTATATTAGAGAGATGCGCAGCAGAACAAACAGAAGAAATTGATGAGGATAAAGTAAGAGATTTAGTAGGTATACCTAAAATAACATATATAAATAAATTAGCAAAAGGAATTATAAGTAAAAGCCCAGAAGAGGCAATAAGTATAGTAAATATAATATTAGAAGAAGGGAAAGATATTGACAATTTCTTGTGGGAGCTTATAAAATATATCAAAGATATTTTAGTATATAAATCAACTTCAAAATTAGAAATATATAATCAAGAAGAGTTAAATAGCATAAAAGAGTTGGCAAACAGCACAGACAAGGAGAGATTATTAAGGTTAATTTATGACTTATCGGAATTAGCAAATAATATAAAATGGTCGTCACAAAAAGCTATAATGTTTGAAGCAGGAATAATAAAATCTTGTATGGAGATTAATATTGTGCCTCAAAATGTTGTAGTGCAAGAACAGGTTCCTAATAAAAAACAAATAGCTTCTACGCAAAAACCAGAAAATTTAGTAGTAGCACCAAGAGAGAAAAAAATAGAACCTCAAATTCAAAAAAATAGTGCACCAACTGCTTCATATTGGAATAATGTAATAAACAAAGTAAAGCAAAGTGGAAAAATGGCTATATACGTAAATTTAATAGGAAGTAAAGCAAATCAAATAAATGATATGACAGTAGAAGTTGAATTAGCAAATAAAAATGATTTTGGTAGAGAAATGTTAGAGAAGTATGAAAATAAAGCAATAGTAGAAAAATTTGTTTCAGAAGAAATTCGGAAAAACTATGCATTTAAAATTTGTTAGTAAAAGTGAAACTGAAAAAAAAACAGATAATAAAACCGGAATAGAAGATTTAGATATTCCAATTAATATAATAGATGAATAAGGAGGAATTTATATGTCAAAAAGAGGAGGATTCCCAGGAATGGGTGGATTTGGTGGAATGAATATTAACCAATTAATGAAAGAAGCAAAAAAAATGCAAGCTGATTTAGAAAAATCACAAGAAGAATTACAATCAAAAGAATTTGATGCAACAGCTGGTGGAGGTGCTGTATCTGTAAAAGTAAGTGGTTCAAAAGAAATAAAAGAAATTACAATAAAAAAAGACGTTGTAGACCCAGAAGATGTTGAGATGTTACAAGATTTAATTTTAACATGTGTAAATGAAGCTTTAAGAAAAGTAGATAGTGCACAAGCAGCAAGTATGGGAAAATACAATATTCCAGGGATGATGTAGTATGTCATATTATTCACCATCTATAGAAAAGTTAATAGAAAGTTTTGAAAGATTACCTAGTATAGGTCATAAAACAGCTGTAAGACTTGCTTTTCATATGTTAGATTTGAGCAAAGAAGAAACAGATGAATTTATAAATTCAATTATAAATGCAAAAGAAAAGCTAAAATATTGTAGTAATTGCTATAATATTTCTGATACAGATCCATGCCCAATATGCAGTAGTCCCAAAAGAGATAATTCAATAATTTGTGTTGTAGAAGATGTAAGAGATGTAATGGCAATGGAAAGAACACATGAATTTAAAGGAGTTTATCATGTTTTACATGGTACAATATCTCCTATGAATGGAATTGGACCAGAAGATATAAAAATAAAAGAATTATTAAATAGAATTGCAGATAATGATATAAAAGAAATAATAATTGCTACAAATCCAAGAGTAGAAGGAGAAGCAACTGCAATATATATATCTAAAATTATAAAGCCTTTGGGAATAAAGGTTACAAGAATTGCTCACGGAATACCAGTTGGTGGAGATTTGGAATATACAGATGAAGTAACATTAAGTAAAGCTTTAGAAGGAAGAAGAGAATTGTAAAAATGGAGTATTCCTAACGGGTTGTGGGTCGACAGAGTCGTCGACCCCTACATTTCTAAAATTTAAGAAATTGTCTTATACAAACTATAATTTTTCTAATAAAATTTCGCAAATGTCTTTTGTAGAATTCTTTTTTGCTAAAAGTCTTG
>CAYMXX010000002.1:15705-44227 GCA_964394545.1 uncultured Clostridium sp. | reverse complement strand
TCTAATAAAATTTCGCAAATGTCTTTTGTAGAATTCTTTTTTGCTAAAAGTCTTGCATTTGTTTTCATATGTTGTAATTTTTCAGAATTGTTTAATATTTTAAACAATTCTTCTTCTATTTTATCATGCTTTTTCAACCAAATTGCTACGCCTTTTTGTTCTAAAAATTCTGCATTTTCTTCTTCTTGACCAGGTATTGGATTAATAACAACAATTGGTAAACCAGAAGCTAAACTTTCTGTGGTTGTAAGACCACCAGGCTTTGTTATTACTAAATCAGATATACTCATAAGTTCTGGAATTTTATTTGTATATTTAATAATTTTTACATTTTCACTACAGTTAGTTTCTTCTACTAATTCATCAAACTGTTTTTTCATCTTTTCATTTTTTCCGGATATTGCAACTACTTGCAAATTAGAAAAATTTTCTATTATTGATTTTAACATATTAAAAACTTTATCTTTTCCAAAGCCCTGTTCACCACCAGCAAAGAACAAAATAGTTTTTTTGTCTGGGGTTAATTCGAATTCGGACAATGTATTTTCTTTATCATAATGAGCTAAAAAACGGTTAGATAAAGGAATTCCTGTTACTTTTATTTGTGTTTCTTTTATTCCTCTGGCTATTAGACTTTCCTTCATTCCATCATGTGCAACGAAGAAATAATCTACATATGCCGGATACATAAGCCATTGACTATGAGGTGCATAGTCTGTAATAATTGTAGCAATTTTGCATTTTATTTTCTTTTTCTTTTTAAGAATTGCACACATATGACTAGCAAATGGATGTGTACAAATAATTAAATTAGGTTCGTATTCTTGCAAAAGTTTATTTAATTTAAGTGACATTATTCTTTGAGTTTTATCATTTATTTTTGCAACGGCACCTTTTTCTGCACCATAATATACTTTTTTCCAAATCCAATGTGCATTTTTTGCCATATCGGAATACGCTTTTGTAGTTACCTTGTTTAAAGCTTTATTAATATATTCAATACAATCTACCATATTTATTTCACAATCTTTATAATTTGAATCGATGTATTCTTTAATACTTCGTGCAGCAGATAAATGACCACCACCATATGAACCATAAAATATTAAAATTTTTTTCATACAGAACCTCCAAATACGACAAATTGTTTAAAAAAACAATATAAAATTAATTTAATTTATTATATCATAAAAATTTATAAAAAAAGAATAAATTTACAAAAAATAATGCAAACTAGATTTAATTGAACAAATTACAATTTATATAATAGGAGGATGTTGTGAGAACTGTATTATATATTTTTTTAATAATTATATTTTCTATTTGTTTAATATATTTTTCTGGTAGTGTACAAAATAATAATGTTTTAGCTGCAAGTGGAAATTCGGCATCTGATGTACAATTAATTGCCAGAGCAATTAATCGGAGAAGCTAGAGGAGAAAGTTATGAGGGACAAGTTGCAGTACGGAGCTGTTATATTAAACAGAGTAAAACATGCTGATTTTCCTAACACAATTGCAGGAGTAATTTATCAACCAGGTGCGTTTACTGCTGTTTCTGATGGACAAATAAATCATCCAATAGCAGAAAATTCAACTGTTGTAAAAGCTGCGCAGGATGCAATAAATGGTTGGGATCCAACAAATGGTTGTATATATTATTTTAATCCTAATACGGCAACTAGTAAGTGGATTTGGTCTAAAACAATTGTAAAAACAATTGGAAAACATCATTTTTGTAAATAAAATAAAGGAGAAGTTTGATGAATAAATATTTAAATTCAATGAAAAAAAATTACTTATATGGAATTTTAATAATATTGGTTATTATTAGTATTGTTTTGGGATATTTTTTATATAAAGAGAAAAATGAATATGCTATTACAACACAAAATCAATATAATTTTGCTCTATATGAATTAATAGATTATGTGCAAAATTTAGAAAATTATTTAGCAAAGGCAACAATTACAAGTACTCCAGAGCATGGCGCAGAAACTTTAACAAAAGTGTGGAGAGAAGCGAATTTAGCACAAGTTTATTTGGCACAGTTACCTATATCTAGTAATGAACTTTCTAACACGTCAAAATTTTTAAATCAAGTAAGTGAGTATAGTTATTCTCTTTCAAGAAAAAATATATATAATGAGGAACTCTCTCAAGAGGATTTAGATAATTTGAAGGAATTACATGAGTATAGCAAAGAATTAAAAAATACATTAAATCAACTTGTAACAGATATGAATGAAGGAAGAATAAGCTGGAAGGAACTTACAAAAGATACAAAAACTGCATTTGCACAGCAAGTTGATAATTTATCTGCCACTACATTTAGTAATATAGATGAAAATTTTGGAGAATATGCAGGGCTAATATATGATGGAGCTTTTTCTGAACATATGGAAAGTGCAGAAAAGAAAGGTCTTACTGGTGAAGAAATAGATGAAGAAAATGCAAAAAAAATAGCAAAAGAATTTATAGGGGAAGATAGAATAAAAGAGTTTAATTCTAATGGTCTAATAGAAAATGGAAATATTCAAGTTTATGATTTTAATGCAAAAATAAATGATGACGGGAATAATTTAACAATATCTATATCTAAAAAAGGTGGACATATTGTAAATATGAATTATAACAGGGAAGTAACAGCTGAAGTAATAAGTCAAGAAGACGCAAATGAAAAAGGAAAAGAATTTTTAAATTCACGAGAGATATTAAATATGAAACCAACCTATTATTTAAAAGAGGGTGGTATAGTAACAATTAATTATGCTTATGAGCAAAATGGAGTAACAATTTATCCAGATTTAATAAAAGTAAAAGTTGCTTTAGATAACGGAGAAATACTTGGAGTAGAAACAACGGGCTATTTAAATAATCATACAGAAAGAACTTTTACAACAGCAAAAATATCTATGGAAGAAGCAAAAAGTAAATTAAATAAAAATTTAGAAATTACGAGTGAAGGAATGGCAATAATTCCAACAGAATGGAAAACAGAAATTTTGTGCTATGAATTCAAAGGTAAAATAGATGATACAGATTTTCTTGTTTACACAAATGTAGAAACAGGAAGGGAAGAAAATATTCTTGTTATTATAGACACTCCAAACGGAATACTAACACAATAATTGTTCTTCAATACAAAAAGACAAAAATGCAATAATTTGCCAAAATAAAAAAACGAATTTTGCAAATAATATAATTAGAAAAGTGAAAATCATTTTTCTAAAAGGAGGATTTTAAAATGGCAAAAAGTAAAACTTTAATGTCTGAAAATTTAAAAGAAGAAATAGCAAAAGAATTAGGAGTATATGAGAAAGTAAAACAAGATGGTGGATGGGCAAATGTATCATCTAGAGATTGTGGAAACATGATTTCAAAAGCAATTGAAATAGCAAATAGAAAAGCATAAAAAAAGACGGATTTATTTATCCGTCTTTTTAAATACAAATAATTTACTAAAAATATAATTGCCTATTACAACAGCTACTTGTGCAACCAATGTAAATATTACTACAAATAAATCTGAATTTAGTTTTAATAGTGTTACAAAGAACCACATTATAAACATTTCTAATAATAAGGTTGAAATTCTTGCAACTACAAAGCTAATAAATTCTTTTAATTTATTTTCGTTTTTACTTTCAAATACAAATTTCCTATTTGTAAAATATGCAAATAATACACCAGCTATCCACGAAATTATTATAGCTACCTGTAATTGAAATGCATTAGTTGGATTTAATATAGTGAATAGTAAAATATATTTTATTACTAAATTTACAATAGTTGTTAAAACTCCAAAAATTAAATAATTAATTATTTCTTTATATTTTATATATAAATCTTTTATTTTATTTATCATATTCTATACACCCTTTTATAAAACTAAAATTATTATAAAGTATTTTGTATATAAAAGCAATTTTTTTAATAAAAACTATAAAAAAAGATATATATATGATATAATGCCTACGGGAATAAGAAAAGGAGAATTGAATGAAGAAAAAAATTTTATTTAGTGCATATACATTAGACGTAGGTGGGATAGAAACTGCGCTAGTGAGTTTATTAAATAATTTAATAGATATATATGATATAACATTAGTTTTAGAAAAAAAACAAGGAGCTTTTCTAGAAAGATTAGATTCAAAAATTCAAATTATAGAATATAATCCAAATCAGAATAAAAACCCCTTAATTAGAAAAAGTATAAATCTTATGAAAAGAATAAAATTTATAGCAAAATATAAAAATAAATATGACTTTGCAGCATCTTTTGCAACATATTCAAAAATGGGATCTTTTTGTGCAAGAACGGCATCAAAAAATAATGCGTTGTGGGGACATTTAGATTATACTAAGTTATTTGAAAATAAAGATGAAATGATAGAATTTTTTGAATTTGTAAAATATAATAAATTTTTGCATATTATTTTTGTTTCAGAAGAAGGGGCAAACAGTTTTAAAGAGAGTTTTCCAGATGTAAAAAATAAAGTAATAGCGTGCAATAATTTAATTGATTATAACAAAATAATAAAAATGGCTGAACAGAAAATAAATATAAATAAGGAAAATATTACTACCTTTTTAAATGTAGGTAGACATGAAGAGAAACAAAAAAGATTAAGTAGAATAATAGAAGCATCTAAAAAACTAAAAAACGATAATTTACAGTTTAGAGTATTATTGGTTGGTGATGGGCCAGATACAGAAAAATACAAAAAAATGGTTCAAAAATATAAATTAGAAGAAAATATAATTTTTTGTGGACGAAAAAATAATCCATATCCATATTTTAATATATCTGACTGTGTTATATTATCATCTGAATACGAAGGTTATCCAGTAGTTTTTGTAGAAGCACTTACATTAAACAAACCTATTATTACAACAAATGTTTCAGATGCAAAGATTGATATAGAGAATAAATATGGGATTGTAACAGAAAAAAATTCTGCCTGTATTTATGAAGCAATGAAAAAAATTATAGAAGACGGATATAAAATAAGTAATAGATTTAATCCGCAAGAATTTAATGCAAGCATTTTAGAAAAATTAGAAAAAATAATTGATGGAGGAAGCAATGCCAAAAATTAGTGTAATTGTTCCAGTATATAACACAGAAAAATATTTAAAAAAATGTTTAGAGTCTATTATAAATCAAACATACCAAGAGTTTGAAGTTATAATAGTTAATGATGGGTCTACAGATAATTCGCAAAAAATAATTGATAAATATATTGAAAAATATCAAAACATAATAAAATGCATAAATAAAGAAAATGGTGGATTGTCAAGTGCAAGAAATGTTGGAATAGAAGTAGCTAAAGGAGATTACATTATATTTGTAGATTCGGACGATTATTTAGAAACAACTTTACTTGAGCAAATGTTGCCATACATACAAAAGAACATTGATTTAGTAAAATATAAACTTATAAAAATTAATGAGGAAAACAAAGAATTAGAAAGAATAGATGGACCAACTTTTGATGAAGTTACAGGGGAAGAAGGATTTAATAAATTAGTCTTTAATGATATTTTACTAGAACCGGCTTGTTTATATTTATATAAAAAGGATATATTTATTAAGAATGAATTGAGATTTTTAGAAAATACATATCATGAAGACTTTGGATTAATTCCAATAATTTTCTTAAATGCAAAAAAAATGGTGTCTATTGATTTTTATGGATATTATTATGTACAAGCAGGTAATAGCATAACTAGAAATGACGACTATGCAAAGACTGTCAAAAGAGCAAATGATTTATTAATTCATTATGATAATATGAAAAGTTTTGTTAAAGGAATGGATATACAAGAAAAAACTAGAGAAAACATATATTTATATTATGCAAATGCAATATTTGACAATTTGAAAAAATTACAAAAAGAAGAAAAGAAAAAATATGTACAACAAATATGTAAAAGAAAATTATTAGATAATATTAGATTAACAAATTTAAAAAGATTAATAAAAAGAATAACTTTGTATATATGTCTTAAAATAAACAACTTATGATTAGCTGTACATATTTAATGCATAAATTCAAAACAAAAATCAATATACTTAAATTAAATGAATTTGAAAGTAAGGAAAATGCCTTTGAAAAATTGTGGAGGATGTATGAAAAAGAATATTTTAATATGTGGGGAGCACCTAAATGATGGTGGAGTAGAAACAGCGATTGTAAATGATGCATTAATTTTGAAAAAAAGTGGATATAATGTTTATGTTTTAGCTGAAAGAGGGATATATACTAAAGTATTAGAAGATGCAGGAATAGAAAACATAGATTTAAAAATAGAATTTGTTAATGGATTTGATATGGAAAAGGCAGAAAAAATTGTAAAAATAATAAAGCAAAAAGAAATAAACGAAGCACATATTCATAAATTTATATCAATACCTTCTTGCCTACCAGCCTTTATTATTGCAAATATTCCTTATGTTATTCATTTGCATGAAGGATTAACATCTTCTTATGACTGGGCTATGAATCAATTTTCAAGCTATAGAGATATGCTAAATATGTATTTTAGGAATGCGTATAAAATTATAACTATAACAGAAAACGTAAAGAAATATAATATGAACCTATTTGACATACCTGAAGATAAATATGTAGTTATAAATAACAGTATAGATTTAGAAATGTTTAATTATAATAAAAAAGTAAATTTTCCAATAAAAAAATTTTTGTTAATTAGTAGATTAAGTAAAGAAAAAGAACAGTCAATAAAAAATGGAATAGAACTGTTTAATAAATATAGTAAAAAGGAAAGAAATTGCTCATTGAGAATTGTAGGAAGTGGAACAATTTCCGAGGAAATAAAAAAATATGTAAGAGAAAACAATTATCAAAACATTGATTTTGTTGGAAGAAGCTCTGAAATTGCAAAAGAAATATTTGATTCAGATATTGTATTGGGATTAGGAAGATGCATTATTGAGGCAATGGCATCAAAAAGGATATGTTGCATAATGGGATATGAAAATATAAAGACCATAGTAAAAAAGGATAATATTGAGCAAGCGATGATTGAGAATTTTTCAGGAAGAGGTATTCCAGATGAAACAGTTGATTCAGTTGTACGACAAATAAAAGGAATAAGCAAAAAAGAATTAGAAAAAATAGTTGAGGAAAATTATTTATTTGTAAAAGATAAATTAAATTTGGAAAAAAATATTTATACTATATCAAAACCAGTAAAAACAGATTATTCGCAAACTATTAAAGAAATGTTTTATATGATTAAAAATATTCAAGATGAAAGGGATAAACACAAAAAACAAAAAGAAGAAATATGGGAAGCCAAGCAATGGTTGGAAAGTGAACTGGAAAAGAAAAAGAAATGACAAATTATGATGTAAAAATATATAAAAAATAAGCAATATATGTTATAATATTAAATATTTTAGAAAAGAGGTGCGAAATGTCAAAAAAAGATATAGCAATAGAGATAAAAAATGTATATAAAACCTTTGACGTTTATTTAGATAAAGCAAATACAATAAAGGAAAGATTACTATTTTTATTTAGTAGAAGTAGAAAAGAAAAGAGAGAAGTTTTAAAAGATATAAATTTAGAAATAAAAAAAGGAGAGACAGTCGCTTTAATAGGAACTAATGGAAGTGGGAAATCCACATTACTTAAACTGATGACTAAAATTATTTATCCTAATAAAGGGAATATAGAAACTTATGGTAAATTGACTTCACTTTTGGAATTGGGAGCTGGATTTCATCCGGATTTTTCAGGAAGAGAAAATATTTATTTTAATGCATCAATTTTTGGATTAACGAGGAAAGAAATAGATAAAAGGCTAGAACAAATAATTGAGTTTTCAGAATTAGAAGAATTTATTGATAATCCAGTAAGGACGTATTCATCAGGTATGTTTATGAGACTAGCCTTTGCCGTTGCTATAAATGTTGATGCAGACATACTTTTAATTGATGAAATTTTATCTGTTGGTGATGAACATTTTCAAAAAAAATGTTTTGATAAAATGGAAGAATTAAAAAAACAAGGAAAGACTATGGTATTTGTAACACACAGCATGAATGCAGTTAAAAAATTATGTGATAGAGCAATTTGGCTGTATGAAGGAAAAATAAGATTAGATGGTAGTACAGACAAAGTTGTAGATGAATATGTAAAGACGACGGCATAAAAGGAGAAAAACATGGAATTTAATTATGATTTATATCCAGGAAGAAAAAGAGAATTAATAGAATTTGAAGAAGAAGATATGAAACCAAAAATAAGTATAATTACTGCATATTATAATGGACATAAATATATAGATGAAACTATTAATTCTGTCTTAAATCAAACATATCCATATTGGGAATGGATAATAGTCAATGATGGTTCAAATGATGAAGAAAGTTTAAAGAAACTTGGAGAAATAAAAAAAATAGATAAAAGAATAAAAGTAATAAATAAAGAAAATGAAGGGCCAGCATTAGCTAGGGACTTTGGTGTTCATGAAAGTTCTAAGGAATCAGAATATATTGTTTTTTTGGATTGTGATGATTTGATTGAAAAGACATATTTGGAATGCACATATTTAGCATTAGAAACAAATAAAGATAAATCGTGGGCCTATACAGATGTAGTCAATTTTGGAGAATTAGAATTTTTGTGGCAAAAGAATTTTGATGTAAATTTAGAAAAAAAAGATAATTTACTAGTTTTGACTTCTATGATAAGAAAAAAAGATTTTTTGAAAGTAAACGGTTTTGAAGTAAAAGAAAAGGATTTCTTTGAAGATTGGTTTTTGTGGCTAAAAATGTTAAAAGAAAAAATGACTCCTATAAGGATAAATACTTTAGGGTTTTGGTATAGAAAGAAAAAAGAAGAAGAAAGTAAACTTGCTAAAGACATAAAAAATAGAAAAGAAATAATTACAAAAATGCAAGAAACAATAAATGGAATTTCTAATAATATAAAAGCAAAACAGTATCCTAAACAATATTATAATTGGGAACTTTTAGAAGAATTAGATGTAGAACAGCCAAAACGAAAAAAGAGTACAAAAAAACAAGTCCTTTTAATTTTGCCATGGTTTACGATGGGTGGAGCTGATAAGTTTAATTTTGATTTTATAAAAGGGCTAAGCGAAAAAAATTATGATTTTACTATTATAACAACAGAACCTAATATTAATGTTTGGAGACAGCAGTTTGAAGAATATGCAACAATTTATGATTTAACAACATTTTTAGATAAAAAATATTGGCCAAGTTTTATAAATTATATTATAAAAAAGAATAATATAGATTTAATAATAAATTCTAATAGCACATTTGGATATTCAGCAATTCCATATATAAAAGCATGTAATCCACAAGTTCCAATAATGGATTATATACACATGGAAGAATGGTACAATAGAAATGGAGGATTTTCAAGGGATACAGCATGTTTGGAAAACGTTCTAGATAAAACCTTGGTATGTAACGAAAACAGCAAAAAAATATTAGTGAATTATTTTAAAAGAAAAGAAAATAAAATAGAGACTGTATATATAGGAGTAGACTCAAATAAATTTAATCCAAAAAATTTTAATAGAGAAGAAATTTTAAATAAATATAAAATAGAAAATGATAAAAGAATAATTGGATTTATTGCAAGAATTGATTTACAAAAAAGGCCATATTTATTAATAAATATAATAAAAAAATTAAAAGAAAAGAGAAATGATTTTATAGTTATAATAGCAGGAGATGGACCTTTATTATCAGAAATAAAGCGACTAGCAAAAAAATATGGAATAGATAAAAACATAAAATTTTTAGGAGCAGTTTCTAATACCGAAGAAATATATGCTATGAGTGATGTTACTTTGAATTGCTCAATAAAAGAAGGATTAGCATTAACTTCTTACGAATCATTAAGTATGGGGGTGCCAGTTGTTTCTGCTGATGTTGGGGGACAAGCAGAGCTAATAAACGACGAAGTTGGAATAATTGTACCATGTTTACAAAAAGAAAAAGAAATATTAAATTATAAATATTCAGAAGAAGAAATTAACAATTACGTTGAAGCAATTAATAAAATATTTGACAATTTAGAATTTTATAAGAGTAATGCGAGAAACATTATTTTAAAAAAATTTACTATCGAAAAAATGGTAGAAAAAATGGACAATGTTATAAAAGAAATTCTGCAAAAAGAAAAAAAATTTAATGAATATATTTCAACGTATAAGGAAGTTTTTAAAGAGCATATTGTATTAAATTATGTAGTTCATGAAAATGAGTATAGATGGCTATGTAGTGAAGTGAATAAGAATTTATTTGGAGAAGAGATTGAATATACACAAGATGATGTAGATAAAGGGGCAATAAAAACGAGAGAAATAAAGGTAAAAGAAAAAATAATAAGATTAACTGTAAAATTACACATATATAGAGAAAGCAAAATAATATTAAAAATTTTAAAATCAATAAAAACAACCTTGGTATTATGCTGGCAACTAATAAAACAAGTAATAAAGAGATTTTTAAATTTATTTAGAGTTAGGAGGAAAAAATGAAAAAAAATTTTTTTAAAAGGCTGTATGAATATAGAGAACTACTAAAAACAAACGTAAAAAAAGATGTTAGAGGTAAATATAAAAAATCATTTTTTGGATTTTTATGGTCTTTCTTAAATCCGTTATTGCAAATTGGAGTATATGCAGTAGTATTTCCTTTAATATTAAAAGATACTCAAAGTAATTATGTAATATTCCTATGTACGGGATTAATACCATGGACATTTTTCTCAACTGCTGTATCTAGGTCAGCCGGTTGTATGATAGAAAATGGAAACATATTAAAAAAAGTATATTTTCCAAGGGAGATAATTCCTATATCTCTAGTTACGGCTGAAGCATTTAATTTTATAATATCAACAATTATAATTATTGCATTTGTGGTGTTCTATGGTTTAGGCATAACCAAGTATATAATATTTTATCCATTAATACTAATAGTACAATATTTGCTAGTATTAGCACTAGCCTTTATAATATCATCAGTTACAGTGTATTTTAGAGATTTGCAACATTTTATAGGGATTGGATTACAACTGCTATTTTATGGAACTCCAATTGTATATGATGGATCAACTATACCAGAATCATTTAGATGGATAATAAATATAAACCCAATGACTTATATAATTGGAGCTTTTAGGGATATTTTTTACAATCAAAAAATGCCAGATTTAGTAAGTTTAGGTTATTTAGCAATAATATTAATAGGCGCTTGTGTCATAGGATATTTAATATTTAATAAATTGCAAAAAAGATTTGCAGAAGAATTATAGTAAAATAGCATAAAAAAATTAGAAGGTGTAAGAAATAGATAAAAAATTTTTATTAAGAATATTTTTAATAGGATTTATAGTTTTAATAGTAAATCTGTTTTTTTACCAGATATGTTTTATAAATGGAGATTCAATGAATCCAACATTAAAAAACAAAGATTTAGTGCTTGTAAAAAAATTTGATTTAAAATTAAAAAATAATGATATTGTTATTGTAAAAAAGAATGGAAGAATTATAATAAAAAGATTAGTAGGTTTACCAAATGATCGAATAAAAATTGATAAATATTTATATGTTAACGATAAAAAAAATGATGATTTTTATATTGAAAGTTATGAAAGAATAAATGAGGAAATTCAATTAAAATATAATGAATATTTTGTTTTAGGTGATAATAGACAAAATAGCATTGACAGCAGAAATGAAGAAATAGGACTAATAACTAAAGAAGAAATAATAGGAAAAATTATATTTTTTAAGAAGGGGGAGCTATAGATGCAAGCATTAATGTTAGCTGCAGGTATGGGCAAAAGATTAAAAAAATATACTAAAAATAATACAAAATGTATGTTAAAAGTTTATGATAAAACTTTAATTGAAAGAGCTGTAGAAGCTTTATTAGAAGCAGGAGTGAAAAAATTTGTAATAGTTATTGGGTATGAAGGAGAAAATTTAAAAAAATTTTTACTAGAGGAATGTAAAAATCCTAAGATTAAAGAAATGCAATTTAAATTTATAAACAATGACGTTTATGATAAAACAAATAATATATATTCATTGTCTTTAGCTAAGGAAGAATTAGCAAAAGATGATACAATATTATTAGAATCAGATTTAATATATGATTATGAGCTTATAAAAAGAATTGTTAATTCAAAAGATGAAAATTTAGTTTCAGTAGCTAAATATAAACAATGGATGGATGGAACAGTAATAAAAACTGATAGTGATAATAATGTTTTAGAGTTTATAGAGAAAAAGAATTTTTCGTATAAAGAAATTGACCAATATTATAAAACAGTTAATGTTTATAAATTCGGAAAAAGCTTTATAAATAAAGAATTTATACCATTTTTGGAATCTTATATAAAAGCATATGGAGAAAATGAGTATTATGAACTTGTTTTGAAGATTATTGCACATTTATCAAGATGTCAGTTGAAAGCACTTGATGTATCTGATATTGACTGGTATGAAATAGACGATGCACAAGACTTGGATATTGCTCAATGTATCTTTTCGAAAGGAGTAGAAAAACTACATAATTTTCAAAAAAGATATGGGGGATATTGGAGATTTGACAACATTTTAGATTATTGTTATTTAGTTAATCCATATTTTCCACCAAAATCAATGATTGAAAAGTTCAATGTTTTTTCTACAGAGCTAATGACTCAATATCCATCAGGACAAGCTATTGAATGTATAAATGCAGGTAGATTATTTGATGGTTTAGAAGAAGATTATTTATGTGTTGGAAATGGAGCAGCAGAGTTAATTAATTCATTAGGAAGATTATTAAGTGGAAATATGTTCGTTTCTAAATCTGCATTTCATGAATATATAAGATGTTTCAATAATTGTAAATTTAATATTTATGATATGCAAGATGACGATTTTTCATTTAATTTAAAAAAGATTAATAAAAGTATTGAAAATAGTGACATTATTTGTATTGTAAATCCAGATAATCCAACAGGAGCATTTATGAAATATAATGATGCTATATCGATAATTGAAGAATGTTCTAAGAAAAATAAAATAGTTATTTTTGACGAATCTTTCATTGACTTTGCAGATAGTGAAATTAGATATACCTTATTATGCAATGATATATTAGAAAAATATAAAAATTTAATTGTTGTTAAAAGTATAAGCAAATCATATGGTGTACCAGGAATAAGATTAGGAGTATTAGCTTCAGGAAACAAAGAGTTAATAAATAAAATAAAATCAGATATTTCAATTTGGAATATAAATTCATATGGAGAATATTTCTTACAAGTAGCTAATTTATACTCAAAGGATTATGTCCAGGCATGCAATAAGATTGCACAAGAAAGAAAAAGATTTATTGAAGATTTGAAGAAAATAAATGGTATAAAAGTTTTTGATTCAGAAGCTAACTATGTTTTATGTAATTTAGGACAAAAAGATTCAACAAAAATTTCTTCAAAATTACTTGAAAAAAATATATTTATTAAAGATTTAAGAACGAAAGATGCATTTAAAGGAATGAATTATATACGTTTAGCTATTAGAACAGAAGAAGAAAATAAATTTTTGGTAAAAGAATTAAAAAAAGCAATGGAGGAATAAAATGCACAAATTAAAAGAAATTTTAAAAGACTTAATACCAGCATATATACTATCATTTGTAACTAGTTTTATGTTATATATTTATGAACCAATTTTAACATATTCATCAAATATTGATGATTTTTGGTTCGATTTTAAAACAATGATAACTCCAATAATATTATTCTTCTTAATATTATTTGTAGTATTATCAATTCTTTATACGATAGTTTATCTTTTAAATTATTTTTGTTCTAAAAAGAAAAATATGATTATTTATAAAACTATATTAATTTTATCATATGTAGTATTTATATTTATATATATGCAAGGAAATTATTTGATAAAAAACTTACCAAGTTTGGATGGAACTACAATAGAATGGGGTACATATTTAAAAGACAATATTATATCATTTGTTGTGTTAATAGTTATTTTTATTGTTGAATTTATATTATTAAGAAAATTTAAAATTAAAAAAACTATTAAAACAAATAGTTTTATCACAATAGCAATATTTTTAATGATTTTAACTTCATTTATAAGTAGACTTCTTATACCAGGAGTATTTAGAGAAAAAGTAGTTGCTAATGCAACAACTAGAAATATTAATAATGCATCCTCAGATAAAAACTTTTTTATTTTTTTAGTTGATGCAGTAGATTCTTCTGCTTTTACAAAAGTATTAAATGAAAGTCCGGAATATAGTGATACTTTTACAGATTTTACATACTATCCAGATACTGTATCAGCTTATCTTTTTACAAGAGATTCAATACCATTTATATTTTCTGGAAAATGGAACGAAAATGAGAAGGAATTTAATGAATACAGTAACGAAGCATTTGAAAATTCGTCATTATTAAATACTTTAAAAAATGATAATTATCAAATGAATTTTTATGAATATCAAGTGTCATGGACTAGCAGAAAAGCTGAAACTTTTTCAAATATAGATATTTATAATAATGAAATTAATAAAAAAGAATTAGGTAAAAATCTAACAAAATATATTTTATTTAAATATCTTCCTTATTCATTAAAGCAGTATTCAAAAATTGAAACTATGAATTTTGATTCCTGCAAAGTTGAACGAGATAGTACTTTCTTTAAATGGGATAATGATATAGCATACAATACTATTAAAAATAATGAAATGAAAATAGAAGAAAATAAATATTTTCAATTTATGCATATAGAAGGTGGACATGTTCCTTTTGATTATGATGAAAATGTAAATAAAATTTCAGCAGAAGAAGGCACATATGAATTAAAATTAAAAGCGACGTTAAACATAATTAATGCATTCATAAATAGACTAAAAGAAAATAATGTATATGATAATTCAGCGATAATTGTTATGGCAGATCATGGATACTGGTATGAATCTTCAGGAAGGCAAAATCCTATCCTATATGTAAAAGGAATAAATGAGCATCATGAAATGATTTCTTCTGAAAAGCCAGTATCGTATGAAGATTTGAATGAGATATATACAGGACTGTTAGAAGGTAAAACTAGTGAAGAATTATTACAAAATATTAAACCGAATAGAATTAGGAGATTTATAGATAATGAATTTGAATCAGAAGATAATATGATAGAATATGAGCAAAGAGGCAAAGCTTGGGACAACTCTGCTAGTTTTGCTACAGGTAAAGAATTTAACAGATAGAGAGTGATAGAAATGTTTTTAATTAATATATTAGGAAATATTATGGGATTTTGTTATAGTTTGTTTAGCAACTATGGTATAGCTATAATTTTGTTTACATTATTTAGCAAAATTATACTGTTGCCGATGTCAATCTGGGTACAAAATAATTCAATTAAAATGGTAAAAATGCAACCAGATATAAATAAAATAAAAATTAATTATTATGGTGATAAAGATAAGATAGCAGAAGAACAGGAAAAGATATATAAACAAGAAAAATACAATGCTTTTGCTTCACTAATTCCATTATTAATACAAATTTTATTATTAATAGGATTAGTAAAAGTAATAAATCAACCACTAACATATATAGTGAAAACTACACCAGAAATTTCACAACAATTAGTTGAAATAGCTCTTGATAACAATGACAAATTAGATAGTGAATCTTCATCACTAGAACTTGCAGTTGTTAATGATATTAAAAACGAAAAAAATATAGAGAAATATTTAGAAGTACTAGAAAACGAAGAAGAGATTAAAAAGATTGAAGATTTAAATTTAGAATTTTTAGGATTTGACTTAAGTTGGATTGCAGTACAAAAAGGTGGAATTGCTATATTAATTCCTCTTATTGCTGGTTTGAGTGCATTAATACTTTGTATAGCACAAAACATAATGAATGTTTTACAAGCAGAACAATCAAAATTAAATAAATATGGAATGATGGCATTATCAGTCGGATTATCATTATATTTAGGAGCTTTTGTTCCAGCAGGAGTTGCACTATATTGGACTGCAAGTAATTTATTAGCTATTTTCCAACAATGGATTTTAAATGTTTTTATTAATCCAAAAGAATATGTGGATTATGAAGAGTTGAATAAAACAAGAGAAGAATTAAAAGAACTTTCTAGCAACAATAATGAAAAGAGGACAAAAGAGCAAAGAAGAAAAGAAAAAAATGATTATAAAAAATTTTTTAAAATTGTAAATAAGCATTTAGTATTCTATTCAGAAAGTAATGGATTTTATAAATATTTTAAAGGATTAATAGAATACTTATTAGCTAATACTAATATTGTTATACACTATATAACAAGTGATTATAATGATAATATATTTGAACTTGAAAAAGAAAATCCACAGATTAAGGCATATTATATCGGCGAAAGAAAGCTAATAACATTAATGATGAAGATGGAAGCAGATGTTGTTGTAATGACAATGCCAGATTTGGAAAATTACCATATAAAAAGAAGCTATATAAGAAAAGATATAGAATACATATATATACCACATGGAATGGATAGTTTAAATCTTACAATGAGAACAGGTTCAATGAATCACTTCGATACTGTATTTACAACAGGTAAACATCAAATGGATGAAGGAATAAAAACAAATGAAGTTTATAACTTGCAAAACAGAAAATTGGTTAAATGGGGATATTCTTTACTAGATGATATGGTAAAGGAATATCATGAAGAAAAAGAAAATCCAAATAAAAATACAATTCTAATTGCACCTTCATGGCAAAAAGATAATATTGTAGATTTATGTTTAGATGAATTGTTGGATGAATTATGTGATAGTGAATATCAAATTATTGTTAGACCACATCCTCAGCAAGTACGTCATATGAAAGAAAAATTTGATATGTTAAAAGAAAAATATATTGATAAAGAAAATATTATTATACAAACTGATTTTTCATCTAATGATACTGTATTTAATGCAGAGCTACTTATAACTGATTGGTCAGGTATTGCATATGAATATGCGTTTACTACAAAAAAACCGGTTATTTTTATAGATACACCAATGAAGATTATGAATCCTGAATATAAAAAGCTAGAAATAGAGCCTTTTAATATATGGGCAAGGAATGTAATTGGTCAAGTTATAGGATTAGAAAATATAAAAGAAACGAAAAAAATAGTTGATGAAGTAATTAGTAATAAATTACAATATAATAAAAATATTAATGAAATGGTTAATGAATATGTATATAATTTAGGCAACAGTGCTGAAATCGGAGGAAAATATATAATTCAAACTATTCAAAATAAAATAAAAGAAAAAAAAGGAGGTAAGCAATGAAAAAGATAATATATGTAATTCTTTCAAGTTTCTTCTTTGCAGTAGGATTTTCAGTAGCATTTAGTATAAATGCAAGTGCATATATAGATCCATCTGTAATGACATATGCAATACAAGCAGTGGCAGGGATTGCAATTGCAGTTGGAGCAGCACTAGGTATTTATTTTAGAAAAATAAAAAGAAACATAAACAAAAAACTTGGAGTAGATGAAAACAGAAATAAAGAAGTAGAAACTGACGAAATAATTATCAAAGAAGAAGATAAAAATAAAAATAGCATATCTTAAAAAATAAAATAATAAGAAATAAAAAACAGAAAGTTATTCTTTCTGTTTTTTCCATATCCAGCTTTTCAACATACCAGGAATATATAAAATAATTATTAAAAATTTATTAAGAAATCCTTTTGTATTTTTTAATAAGTTTTTTTGTTTAGCTAAATAGCTAAATAAAATATAGTGTTTTATTATATATAATCTTTTTGAGAATAAGACGCCAGTCATATCAAAGCTTAATAATTGTTTAAAATACTCATAATGTCCTAATGGATTTTGTAAAAATAAATTCTTAATATTTTTAGAATATCCTTCATTTAAATATTCGCAAATCATTATTGGTGTATTAAAACAAATAATATTATAACTTTTATCCATTTGATTAAACATACGAGCTTCTGTACAGAAATTTTCATTTTTTTCTAAAATATATTTATATTTTTTTCTAATATCTGTTAAATAAACTAACAATTTATCTCCTGTTAAGCCATCTTTAAAATATAAATTAAACATATTTGTTTCATAATTATTTTCCTTAAATAAAGAACCAATATTGCATAAATTTTGATTATTTTTTAAAAAACAAAGTGCATAAATATTTTCCGTATTTTCTATGGAATTATAATTATCACAAATTATTTTAATAGCATTATTTGTAAAATAATCATCAGAGTCACATTCTATTAAAAAAGTACTATCATCAGAAACATATTTTATTAAATTATTAATTGCATTCATTTTGCCTTGATTTTCTTGGGTAAAATATTTAATTTCTAAATATTCATTATTATTAGATTCAGCTATAAAATTATTTATAATATTTTTTGTTTCATCTGTTGAGCCATCGTCCATAATTAGCCATTCTAAATAAATATTATATTTAGAATTTTGAATTAAACTGTTATATAAATTATTTAAATAATTACATCTATTATATGTTGCTGTTAAAATAGATATTTTCATATATTAATCTCCTAGTAAATTTTTTATTTTATTTATTGTTTCGATATTTGTATCAATATTATTGTTAATTATTTTTATATTTTTATTATTTTCTATTATTTCTTTTAGACCATTATATATGCCAGCTTCTGTATTTTCGAATATTTTTTTATTTTCATAATTTTCTAAAGCCTCTTTAGAAGAATTATCTGTTATTAATATAAATTTATTTAAAGTTTTTGCTTCCAACAATACCATAGGAAGGCCTTCATAATATGAAAACAAGCAAAAGTAATCTGAATTTAATATATAAGGATATGGATTTTCCTTTTGACCAAGCAATATAAAAGATTCATATAAATTTAATGAATTAATTTTATTTTGCAAACTTTCTTTTAATGGACCATCTCCAACTATAAAAAAATTATGAACATATCCATTTTTAATTAATTTACTATGAACGCTAATTAATCTATCTATTGCTTTTGCTTCTACAAGTCTTGCTACTGTTACAAAATTAATTGTGTTTTTATTAAATAAATCAACATCAAATTCAGTAGAAAGTTTAATTACATTTTCCTTATTTAAATAGTTATTAATTACTTGTTTATTTACATTTAAATTATAAATTTTATTAAATTCCTGCATATTATTATTGCTTACAAAAATTAATTCTTGATATTTTTTATAGGTATTTTTATTAATTAATTTCTTTAAATTAGATTTAATGCCATTTCCAAAAATTAAAGAAATATCTGAATGTATCCAAGCTATTTTTTTTGTATTTTTATTTTTAGCACTTAGAATAGTAGTAATAGGTCCCTCAAGAAAAGCAATTTCTATATTATAATTATTTTTAATATATTTTTTATAAATAGAATTTTTTAAAAATAAAATCCTTAAGCTTATTAATAATTTTTTTAATTTACTATATTCATTATATGGTTTTGGATATAATGATTTTATTTTAATATTTTTATTTAATAATTTTTCAAATTCTCCACCGAGCATAAATTGTAAATATATCTATTTCATAATCACTTGAAATTTCATTTACAATATCAACTAAAACACGTTCAGCTCCACCTACAGATAAATTAGTTATTCCAAATAATATTTTTTTCATATATCCTCCGAATTATTTTATTAAAGCAGGTTCTTTTTTAGTGCTTATATCATTATTTGTTATAATTTTTTTATTTTTAAATTTAATACATTTATTATATAATAATACATTTATACAAGCAATTATAATCATTGCAGAAGAGTTAAAGAAAACTTGTCCCACCAAAAATGATAATATAAAACTAAGTAAAATTCCAAAGCACAAGAAAGCATATTCTACATCTATTTTTTTAATATTTTTTATTCCAATATAAATATAATATATAAATAGTACTAAGAACGGAATAAAATATAATACAAATCCTAATATTCCAAAATTAAATAATAATGCAGGTATTTCCATTTCTAATGTTAATTCTCCATAATTATCTAAAAAGCCATTTCCAAAAAGTATATAAAATATATTAGATTGATTTTTTACTAAATACGCATTATATACTAATTGATGAGTTCTCCTATCTGTTCCAGCAATATTATGCTTATTTGCAAAGTCATATAATTCATTTATAGAAATTTGCATAGGCTCTGGCATATAATTTTTATCAATGCCAATAGTTTCTATTTGCTCTTTAAAATTTAAAATATCTCCAGTAACACAAGAAGGATTACCAGTAGCTGAATCTATTATTTCATAATTTAAATTATTTAAATATTTTCTTCTTGCTAAAAATGAGCTCCCTTTATATAAAACTAATCCAACTACCAATATTATTAATAAAACGCAAATTATTAATAATATTTTTTGGTTTTTTTCTAATTTTTTTTCTTTATTAAAAAAATTATCTCTAAACAATATAAATATTTTTGAAAATAAAAATAATCCTACTACAAGAATAAATCCAAATAAACCTGTTCTAGTTCCTAATAAAAATATTAAAAAAATTCCAGATAAAATAATTTCTACAAATGCAATTGCTTTTATTTTTTTATTTTCCAATTTATTAAATAAAGTAAAAATAATAAATAAATTTAATACTAAAATGGTACTTAAACTATTACCAGATTCGAACCAACCCTTAAAACCAATACCTTCTAAATATGTAGTAGAAGAGGTATTAGTTAATATAGATATATAAATTGATAATATGTAAATGCCATTGGCTATTAAAATACTTTTTGCTATATTTTTTGTATCTTCTTTATAAAAAATAAATAAAAATATAAATAAATTAAGAATTGAAAAACTATAATTAATTAAATATTGCAGTTCGTGAGTAGATGTGCCATAAGATATACCATAATTTAATTTATTAAATACATACAAATGAATTAATGCATATATAGCATATATATTTCCAATTAATATAGTTTTTAATTTAAATTTATATTTAAAAAATATTATTAAAATTAATATTATAGGAATAATTGGTCTAATAAACGTAGAGGGTGAAAAACTTGTGTTAAAAAAATTCCTAAATATAAAACTAGACATATCTAATATTGGTAATATTATTATAAATAAATATAATATATTTTTTGAATTTAATTTTTTCAATTTTGCTCCTTAAATTTTAAATAAATTTAAATATAAAAGAATATATTTTAAATGTAAATTTATTTACTGTTTTATAATATATATTTTTTTTGTTTTTTATTTTTAGTAATTTATTTTTTTTCCAATTTGGAAAAATTGAATATAAATTACTTATAGATTTATTTAATAATTCTTTTCTTAATTTTTTATCTTTTATTTTTACCATTCTTAAAAAAGAACTTCCCAATAAAAATCTAATAAATAAATATTCTAATTCTGTTTTATAAATATCGAATAAATTATTAGCTTTATAAAAATTAACAATATTATTTAATATAATAAAAATGTCTGCTGTTTTTTCATTTTGATTATTTATTATAGAATTTTCCCTTTGCATATAATGATAAAAAATATCATCTATTAAACAATAATTATTAATATAAGGAATTAATTTGTAAAAAAATTCGATATCTTCATAATTTAATGATTTTGGAAAAGTGATATTATTATTTTTAATAATAGAAGTTTTAAATAATTTATTACAAACCATTACTCTACCAAAAAGAAAGAACTCTTTTTTTTCTGAATAATTAATTCCATAATCAATTTTTGTTTTATTAGGATATTCCCAAACAAAATTACATTCTACTAAATCTAAATTTTTTTCTTTTGCTAAATCATATAATTTTTCAAACATATTAAGTTCAACATAGTCATCTGAATCTACAAATCCTACATATTCTGAATTAGCATATGTAAGCCCATAATTTCTAGCATCTGATAATCCACCATTTTCTTTTTTTAATGAAATTATTTTATTTGGATAATCCTGCTTAAATTTATTTATTATTATTTCTGAATTGTCTGTTGAACCATCGTTAACGATTATTATTTCTAAATCTTTTAAAGATTGGTTAACAAGAGAATTTAAACATTTTTCTAAGTATTTCTCTGTATTATAAACAGGAATTATTATACTTATTTTTGGCATTTTACATCACCTTAATTATTATCTATATAATTACTAATAATATTTAATATATTTTGAGTATTACTTATATATTTCGTAGGAATGAAGCTATTAATATTTTCTAAAGCATTTTTCAATAAAGTTGCATCTTCCAATCCTATTATATATCCTTTTTCATTAAAGCTTTTTACTATTTGAAGTTGGTGGTCATTTACATGTTCATTGTATTTTTCTAATCTTGCAACGGCAATTACTTTTTTATTTGCTTTTATACTACCTATAATAGAGCCAACTCCACCGTGTGTAATAATATAACTAGCTTGTTTAATTAATTTTTCTAATTCTTCTTGAGAAATAAAATCTAAAATTTTCATTTTAGTAGATTTATACACAGTATAACCTGCTTGAACGATAACCTCTTCTGTAATTAATCCAACATTAATACAGTTTTCTATTTCATCCAACAATCTAAAAAAAGAATTATTTTGTGTTCCTAATAATACTAAAATCATTAAAAAATCGAACCTCCAAACACAGCTTTTGGATATAATTCAAGCATTTCTTTCCATTGAACTATAAATAAATTTGAAATAGGATATATTAATTTGCCAGACAATGTTTTAGTATTCCTATTTGCAAATGTTTCTATAAAAATTATTTTGCTTCCAAATAATTTACCTAAATAGCATATAGGTACAGCTGTATGTGTTCCGGTACTTACTATATATTTAGGTCTTACTTTAATATATAAATAAATACTTTTAAAACAATTAAACAAAAAAATAAAGGGATATTTAAAACAATTTCTACGAGTACCATATTTTAGGTAAGATATTCTATTATCATATAATTTTTTTAAATCTAGAGTAGCTTTATCTTTTTCAGTGATAATATAATAATTATATTTGCTAAACAATGGTTTTAATTGCATTAATTCATTTAGATGCCCACCAGTACTAGCAATAAATAAAACCTTTTTCATTATTTAGATTCCTCTTCTTTCCTTAATTTAAAAATATCTCTATAACCAATAGCTACAACTGCTATAACCATTAAAGCAAAGGATAAAGCTTTCCAAATACCACTTTCTAAAAGTATAATTGCAAACATTCCAAATGTTGCACTAACGCCATATAATATAAAGACTGCTTGTTTTTGAGTATAACCGATTTTCATTAATTTATGATGTAAATGCTCTCTGTCTGCCTTGAATACACCTTTTATAGATTTTGTTTTTATAAGTCTTCTAAAAATTGCAGAAACTGTATCAAATAAAGGCAAAGCAAAAACTATCAGAGGAGCAATAAGAACTATTGCTGTATAAGTTTTGGCTAGACCTAATATTGAAATAATAGATAAAGCATATCCTAAAAAATTTGAACCTGTATCTCCAATAAAAGTTTTAGCAGGATTAAAATTAAAAGGCAAAAATCCTACTAATGCTCCACCAAGAGCTGTTATTAATAATATAGAAATTAAAGGAGAACTATTTAATGTAAATATTATAAGTAAAGAAAGACATGAAATTAAGCATATACCAGAAGAAAGTCCATCTAAACCGTCTATTAAATTTATTGCATTTGTAATTCCAACAATCCAAATTACAGTAATAATAATAGATAAAACATCATTTGTTACTATTGGATTTAAACTTGAAATTACAATTCTATCTATTCTAATACCACTAAAAGTTACTGCTAATGCTGCAAGAATTTGGCCAACTAATTTTATATATGGAGGAATACCTTTCCAGTCGTCAAAGAAACAGAAAATAGAGATAATAAGTAAACCACCAAAGAAGCCAATTAGTTTTATATAATAGTTATCAGGGCCAAAAAGGTTTAAAGTTCCTTCTAATGACATTACTATAAGTAAATATAATGTTGAGACTAAAAAACCTGCAATAACTGCAAGACCTCCAAGCCTTGGCATTGCGTGACTATGTATTTTCCTTTTTGACTTTGGTAAATCTAAAGCACCAATTTTTCTAGCAAATCTAATCGTATATGGTGTAATTACATAAGCTGTAATAAAAGCTAATAAAAATGCTATTGCAATATCTCCCCACATAAAAATTCCTCCTACTGTTATTTCCGTAATAATTTTACTGTTTTTTAGCAATTTTGTCAATAAAATAAGGTCAAGACACAATAATTCATCAAAAACTATTTCCATTTATTAAAAAATGTTATAAAATAGGCATGTGCAAAATAAATATAATAAGAGATTTGGTGATAAAGTTTGGAAATTACAATTAATAATAAAAAAATAAATTACGAAGTTGAAGGAGAAGGAAAACCATTAATTCTATTACATGGTTGGCTTGCTTCCCTAGAAACAATGAAACCATTACAAAAGAATTTAGCACAAAATTTTAAAGTATATAATGTAGATATAATTGGATTTGGCAAAAGTGAACTTCCAGAAGAACCAATGAATACAGATGACTATGGAAATTTTCTAGCAAGTTTTATTAATCAGTTAAATATAGAAAATCCAATTTTAATAGGGCATTCAAATGGTGGAAGGACAATTATAAATTACGCAGGAAGAAATTTGGGAGATATAAATAAAATAGTATTAATTGATAGTGCAGGAATAAAGCCTAAAAGAAAACCAAGTTATTATTTTAAAGTATATACATTTAAATTAGTAAAAAACATAGTTAAATTATTTCCTAAAAAATTATCAAATTTAAGAGAAAAAGCTTTAAACAAATTCGGTTCAGAAGATTATAAATCATCACCAGAAGTTTTAAGAAAAACTATGAATATAATATTAAATGAAGATCAAAAAAGCATAATGCCAAATATAAAAGCACCAACTTTAATGATTTGGGGAGATAAAGATACAGCAACACCTTTAAGTGATGCAAAAACAATGGAAAAATTAATACCTAATAGTGGAATTGCAGTACTAGAAGGAACAGGGCACTTTTCTTATTTGGAAAATTTACCATTATGTATAAAAATATTAAATGAATTTTTTAAAAATGATATAAATAAAATGGAGGGAAAATGAGTAAATACATATATTTAAACATATTTTTATTATTAGCAATAATTTATATATTATATAAGTCAAGACATGCATACCATATGTTACAATTAGAATCATATAAAAATAAAAGATATTTAAGGTGGATGAAAAACAATAAAACATTATTTATAAGAGAACTTATTTTATTAATTCCAATGATAATTACAATATTTAATCAAAAGGCAGGATTAATTTTAAATGCAGTTTGGTTAATTATATTAATTATATTTAGAAGAAAAAATACAGAAAAGAAACCATTAGTAATAACGAATAGAATAAAAAGAATGTATTTTACAGAAATAATATTATTGCTAGCTATATTATTTATTTCTAATATATATTTCAATGTATATTTAGCGACAACTATTAATTTATTAATAATTTTTTCTTACATATATATATTACTAATAGATATAATTAATTCACCAATAGAAAAACTTGTACAATTAAAATTTTATAATAGAGCAAAAAGAAAATTAAAAGAAAATTCAAATTTAAAAGTAATAGGAATTACAGGAAGTTATGGAAAAACAAGTACAAAATATATTTTAGGAACAATACTTTCTCAAAAATATAATACATTAATAACTCCAGGAAGCTACAACACAACAATGGGAGTAGTAAGAACAATTAATGAAAAATTAAATAATACTCATCAAATATTTGTATGTGAAATGGGCGCCAAAAATATAGGTGATATAAAAGAAATATGTGATTTGGTAAAACCAACATATGGAGTGTTAACTGCAATAGGCCCACAACATCTAGAGACTTTTAAAACGATAGAAAATGTAAAGAAAACAAAATTAGAATTAATAGAAAGTTTGCCTCAAAATGGTATAGCAGTTGTAAATAATGAAGACGAAAACATAAAGAATATAGATTTTGAAGGAAATACTATTAAATTTGGAATGAGCGAAAAATGTGACTATTATGCAGAGAATATAAGTATAGATGAATTTGGTTCAACTTTTGATATAAACATTAAAAATGAAAGAAAAATACATGTAAAAACAAAATTACTAGGAACTCATAATATAATTAATATAGTAGGAGCAGTTGCACTTGCAAATGAATTAGGTTTAACAGAAGAAGAGATTATAAGAGGAATAAGATTTTTAAAACCAGTTACACATAGACTAGAGCTAAAAAGAAATCCAAATGGTTCAATAATAATAGATGATGCATATAATTCAAATGTAAAAGGAGCAAAAGCGGCTTTAGAAGTATTAAAAAATTTTAAAAACATGAAAAAAATATTAATAACACCAGGTATTGTTGATTTAGGTACAAAAACAGAAGAGTATAATAAAGAGCTTGGAAAACAAGCAGCAACAAGTGCAGATTTTATAATTTTAGTTGGAGAAAAACAAGCAGGACCAATATTAAAAGGAATAAATGAGATAGAAAATAATAAAGAAAAAGTTTATGTTGCTAAAAATTTAAAAGATGCAATTGACAAAATGAATGAAATAATGAATGAAAATACAGTTGTGTTATTTGAAAATGATTTACCAGATAATTATTTATAAAATATTAATAAAGCGCCAATGCGTTGAATGGAGGAGTTTAAAATGAAATTAAAAATAGGAGTTATATTTGGAGGAAGAACAGTAGAACACGAAATTTCTATAATTACAGCAAATCAAGCAATTACTAATATAAATAAGGAAAAATATGAAATTATTCCAATATATATTAGCAAAAGTGGAAAAATGTATACAGGAGAAAAACTTTTAGATTTAAAAGAATATAGAGATTTAGAACAATTAGTAAAAGAATGCGAAGAAATAGTTTTAGTAAATAATGGAGAAAAGGCGAATGTATTAAGGGTAAAAAATAAAATGTTCTCTAATAATATAATAAATAGTATAGATTTAGCTTTTCCTATAATGCATGGAACAAATGGAGAAGATGGTTCTATACAGGGATTTTTAGAAATTTTAGGTGTTCCATACATAGGTCCAGATGTTTTGGCTTCTAGTATAGGTATGGATAAAATTATGATGAGAAGATTACTAAAAGAACAACAAATACCATCATTAGATTATGTTGCTTTTTATTCTTTAGATTATATAAGCAATGAAGAAAAATATATAAAAGAAGTAGAAGAAAAAATATCATATCCAGTTATTGTAAAAGCAGGAAATTTAGGTTCAAGTGTTGGAATAAAAAAAGCAAAAAATAGGAATCAATTAGCAGAAGCTATTGAATTTGCAATGGAATTTTCAGACAGAATAATGGTAGAAAAAGCAATTGAAAATTTAAAAGAAATAAATTGTTCTGTAATGGGAGATATGATTGAAGCTCAAGCTTCAATTTGTGAAGAGCCAATAGGAAGTGACGAAATATTAAGTTACACAGATAAATATGTTGGAAATAGCAAAACAAAAGGTGGAACAAAAAGCCAAGGAATGGCTACATTGCAAAGAAAAGTTCCGGCAGAAATATCAGAAGAAACAACAAAACAAATACAAGAGATAGCTGTAAAAACATTTAAAATTCTAGGATGTAATGGAGTATCTAGAATAGATTTTATGATAGATTTAAATGATAATAATATATATGTAAATGAAATAAATACAATTCCAGGAGCATTATCATATTATTTATGGGAAGCAACAGGAAAAACATTTGAAAAAGAGTTAGATGATTTAGTAGAATTAGCTTTTAAGAGAAACAGAGAAAGACAAAATAGAACATATTCGTATGATCAAAATATATTAGCATTAGGAAACGGAGTAAAAGGTGCAAAAGGAGCAAAAAAATAATATGGAATTAAATGAAATACAAAAATATGTAAAAGAACAATTATCAGAAAAAAGATATAATCACAGTGTGGGTGTAATGGAACGTTCAGAAGAACTTGCAAAATTATATGGCGCAGATGTAGAAGCAGCAAAAAAGATAGGAATAGCTCATGATATTGCAAAAGAGATTAGTGAAGAAGATAAATTAAAATATGTAAAAGATAATAATATAGAGATAGATGAAGTGGAAAAAGAAAATACTCCACTTCTTCATGCTAAAATAGGAAAAGATATTGCAATAAAAAAATTTGGATTTTCGGAAAGCATGGGACAAGCAATTGCAAATCATACTACTGGCAATAAAGATATGGATATATATTCTAAAATATTATTTATTGCAGACAGAACAAGTAAAGAAAGAAATTTTGAAGATATAGAATATATAAAAGAATTAGAAAAAAAAGATATAGACGAAGCAGTATTATATATATTAGACAAAAAAATAAAATTACAAATAGAAAAAAGAGCACCAATACATTTAAATGGAATAATAGC
>CAYMXX010000002.1:12993-15605 GCA_964394545.1 uncultured Clostridium sp. | reverse complement strand
AAGGAGGAAAAAGAATGAGATTTATACACATGGCAGATGTGCATTTTGATAGTCCATTTACTGTACTTGCATCAAAAGAAAATTTGGCAAATATTAGAAGGCTAGAACAAAGAAAAGCTTTTGCTGATACAATAGAATATATAAAAAATAATAAAATCCCCTTTTTATTTATATCAGGGGATTTATATGAACAAAAATATATAAGAAAAAGTACAATTGAATATATTAATAATTTATTTAAAGAAATACCACAAACACAAATATTTATATCACCAGGAAATCATGATCCATTTTTAAACAATTCTTTTTATAATACATTTAATTGGAATAATAATGTAAAAATATTTAATTCAAAAATAGAAATTATAGAAACAGAGGAAGCAGATATATATGGATTTGGATTTTCAGATTTTTATTGTGAAAATTCAGAAATAGAAAAAATAAATATAAAAAATAAAAATAAAATAAATATATTAGTTACACATGGTTCATTAGATGCAAGCAAAACATTAGATATGCAATACAATCCATTAAATAGTAATGAATTAAAAGAAATAGGATTTGACTATGTTGCATTAGGACATATTCATAAAGCAAATTACGAAGAAAATAAAAATACTTTAATTTATCCAGGTTCATTAATTTCTTTTGGATTTGATGAATTAGGAGAACATGGATTTTTAGATGTAGAAATAAATAAAAATAAATTAGAAAAAAATAATTTAAATAATTTAGAAATAAATAATAATAATTTAAAAATTAATAAAAAAATAAAATTTATTAAAGCAGATAAAAGAATTTTTGAAGAAATAAAATTTAATATTTCAGAAATTAATTCAGAAGAAGAGTTGGTTGAAGAAATTAAAAATATGAAATTAGAGAAAGAAAAAAATTATAAAGTGATTTTTGAGGGATATAAAAACATAGAAATCAATCTGAACAAAATCCAAAAAATGGTATTGAATGAAAGCGTTTTGAAAGTAAAAGATTTCTCTAAAACAAAATATGATATAAAAGAAATGGCAAATGAAAATAATTTAAAAGGCATTTTTATTGGCAAGATTTTACAAAAAGAAGAGAGTGGAGAATGTACAGAAGAAGAGGCAAAACAAGCTATAGAAATATTTATAAATTCGCTAAAATAAGAAGATAACATAATAACAAGAATGGACAAATAAAACCTTAAAAAGAGCCTGTGGATAACTTTCTAAAAACAACGGAAATAAAGTGAAAAGCATAAAAACAATCGGAAATACAAGAGTGAACATAATTACAAGAAAAGAACGCAAAAACATACCATAAAATTATGTAAATAAAGCTAAAAAACATAATAAAGTTTTGCAAAAAAATGAAAAGGAAAATTATAAAAAATATTGCAAAAACGAAAAGGAAAAAATGTAAAGAAAAGGATAAAACAAAGCGACGAAATTACGTAAACAAAAGTAAACAAACTGAAAAATTGTCAAAAAACAAAAAATAAAAAGTAAGATAAAAGTAAAAAATAAACCTTGAAAAAATTTTACAATCAGACAAACACCTAAAACATAAAATTGTCAAAAAGAAAGAAGAAGTTGCTATTAAAATTTTAAAAGAATGAATGAGAGACAAATATTAAAATTTAAAAATTAAAAATAAATAATAAGTAATTTAATGAAAAAAGAAAAATAATTAAAAAAATAAATAAAATATATATTAAATAAAAAATAAATATTAAAATTATAATAAGAAATAAAATAAAATTGAGGTGATTTTTTGGAAATTAATTTTTTAAAAATAAATGGATTTGGAAAAATAAAAAATAAAGAAATAAATTTAAATAAAAAAATAAATTTAATATATGGAAAAAATGAAGCAGGAAAAACTACTTTATTAAAATTTATTTCTTCTATGTTATATGGAATATCTAAAAACAAAAATGGAAAAGAAATATCAGATTTTGATAAATATAAGCCATGGAATCAAGATGAATTTTCTGGCAAAATAATATATACATTGGATAATAAAGAAAAATTTGAAGTTTTTAGAGATTTTTCTAAAAAAAATCCTAAAATATATAATAAAGATTTAGAAGATGTTTCAAAAGAATTTTCTATAAATAAAAGTAAAGGAAATCAATTTTTTTATGAGCAATCAAATATTGATGAAGAAACTTTATTTAGTACAGCAATAGCAGAACAACAAGGTGTGGCATTACCAATAAATAATCAAAATATATTAACACAAAAAATAGCAAATATGCTATCTACAGGTGATGATAATATTTCGTATAATAAAGTTGTTGCTAATTTATCTAAAAAACAAATAGAAGAGATAGGTACAGAAAGAACAACAGGAAGGCCAATAAATAATATATTAAAAGAAATAAGTAGTTTAGAAAGCGAAAAAAATAAAATAGAAGATTGTGAATATGATAGTAAAATAAAAAAAGAAGAAATAAATAATTTGGAGAAAGAAAATAATAAAATAAAAATAGAAATAAAAATAAATGAAGAAATAAAAAAAATAAAAGAAGAAGAAAAAATAGAAGAAGAAAAGATAAAAATAAAAAATGAAATAAAAAATAATTGCGAAAATAAAATAAATAAATTAAAAAATGAAATAAAAAATAAAAA
>CAYMXX010000002.1:3405-12893 GCA_964394545.1 uncultured Clostridium sp. | reverse complement strand
AAAAATGAAATAAAAAATAAAAAAATAAAAAATAAAAAAATAAAAAATAATAAAAATATTTTTAATATAATATTTATGATAATTTTAATAATTTTAAATATTTTTATTAATATCATAAAAATACCTCAAATATTAGATTTAATAGTAGTTTTATCAACAGTAATTTATTTATTAATTAATTTAATACTATTTATTTTAAATAAAAATAAATTAAATAAAAAAGAAAAAATAAATAATTTAGAAAAAATTAAAATAGAAAAAGAAATAGAAATTTTAGAAGAAAATATAAAAAATACAGAAAAAGAAATAAATAAAATTAAAGATAGTATACAAGAAAAAAATAAAATAAAAATAGATGAAATAAAAAATAAATACAAAGAAGATGAGATTAATAATTTATTTAATGATTCCTTAAAAGAAATAAATAATAATATTAATTATTTAGAAAAACAATTAAATATAAATATGATTAGAATAAATACTATTAATATAGAAGAAAAAAATATTAATGAAAAATTAGATAAAAAAATAGAATGTGAAGAAAAATTAGAATATTTATATGAGCAAAAAAAAGAATTAGAGGATTTAAATAAAATAATAAATTTAACAAAAGAAACATTAGAAGAAGCATATGATGAAATGAAAAAAAATATAACACCTAAATTTACAAAAGAATTATCAAATAATATAAATATAATTTCTTCTGGAAAATATAAAAAAGCAAATTTTAATTCAGACGCAGGACTAACAATAGAAGGAGAAAATGGAGAATACATAGAATGCAATAAATTAAGTATTGGTACAATAGATCAATTATATTTATCACTTAGATTGTCAGCTATGCAAGAAATAACAGAAGAAACTATTCCAATAATATTGGATGAAAGTTTTGCATATTTCGATAATGAAAGGTTAGAAAATATTATAAAATATTTAGATTCTAATTATAATAACCAAATTATTATTTTTACATGTACAAATAGAGAAAAAGAAATTTTAAATAAATTACATATAGAATATAATCTGATTGAATTATAAACTACAATTTATATTACTTTTGTTGAAAAATCTATATTAGTTGTGTATAATAATTAGGTTAAAAGGAGAGAGAGTTATGTTTGAAAAATTAGAGGATGTAGAAAAAAGATATGAGGAAGTTAGCAAAAAGATTAGTGACCCAGAGGTAATTGCAAGACAAAGTGAATGGCAAAAGCTAATGAAAGAACATGCTGCTATGGTAGATGTTGTGGAAAAATATAGAGAATATAAAAAAGCAAATGCAGATTTAGAGCAGGCAAAAGAAATGTTAAGTGATAATGAATTAAAAGAATTAGCAGAAATAGAAATATTAGAAATTAAAGAGAAATTGCCTAGAATAGAAGAAGAATTAAAAGTGTTGCTAATTCCAAAAGACCCAGATGATGATAAAAATATAATATGCGAAATAAGAGCTGGAGCAGGTGGAGATGAGGCTGCACTATTTGCAGGAACTTTATTTAGAATGTATTCAATGTATGCAGAAACAAAACATTGGAAAATAGATGTGCTTAATGAAAATGAAACAGGACTTGGAGGATATAAAGAGGTAACTTTTATGGTTACAGGAAAAGGTGCATATAGTAGATTGAAGTTTGAAAGTGGAGTTCATAGGGTACAAAGAGTTCCAGATACAGAAAGTAGTGGAAGAATTCATACATCAACAGCAACAGTTGCAGTGTTGCCAGTTGTAGAGGACGTAGAGATAGAAATAAATCCAGCAGACGTAAGAATGGAAGTGTTTAGAGCATCAGGTGCAGGTGGACAACATGTTAATAAAACATCATCAGCAGTTAGATTAATACATGAACCTACTGGAATTGTTGCAGAATGCCAAACTGAAAGATCTCAAGTTCAAAATAGAGAGTATGCAATGAGATTATTAAAGTCTAGATTATATGAACAAGAAAAAGCAAAACAAGATGCAGAGCTTGCAAATGAAAGAAAATCACAAGTAGGAAGTGGAGATAGAAGCGAAAAAATAAGAACATATAATTATCCACAAGGAAGAATTACAGATCACAGAATAGGAATGAGCATATATCAAATGGAAAATTTCTTAAATGGAGATTTGGACGAGATGATAAACAATTTAATTGCAGCAGACAGGGCAGAAAAATTAAAGGGTGAGTAGAAATGGAAAGAGAAGAGATAAAAGAGTTTATTGAAAAACATGAAAGGGCTCATTTTTTGCAATCACCAGAATGGGCAAAAGTAAAGTCTGAATGGAAACATGAAGAGATTGTATTACAGGGCGATGATGGAAAAATAAAAGCATATTTAAGTGTATTATTAAGAAAAGTTCCTGTTTTAAATAGATATATAATGTATGCTCCAAGAGGACCAATATGCGATATTTATGATGAAAAAGTTATTAAAGAATTAACTGTTGAAATTAGAAAAATTGCTAAAAAATATAAAGCGTTTATATTTAGAACAGACCCTGATGTTTTGGTAAATGATGAAGAATTTAAAAGAATAATAAAAGAAGCAGGAATAAAAGTAAAAGAAAATATAAAAAGTATAAATGATGTAATACAACCTAAATATGTATTTAGATTAAATTTAACAAATAAAACAGAAGAAGAAGTATTGCAGTCATTTCATCAAAAAACTAGATATAATATTAGATTAGCTGCAAGAAAAGGCGTTACAATAAGAGTTGGAACAAAAGAGGACTTACCAGAATTCTATAAAATAATGAAAGAAACAGGAAATAGAGATAACTTTATAATTAGAACACTTGAATATTACGAAAGAATTTATGATTGCTTAGGAGAAGAACATGTTAGAGTAATGCTAGCTGAATATGAAGGAGAAGTTATTGCTGCAACAATGCCTATATTGTATGGAAATAAAGTTTGGTATTTATATGGTGGAAGTAAAAACGAAAAAAGAAATTTAATGCCTAATTATTTATTACAATGGGAAATGATAAAATGGGCATTAGAAAATAAATGCGATGTATATGATTTTAGAGGAATTTCTGGATTTAAAGATGAAAATTCAGGTTCATACGGAGTATATAAATTTAAAAAAGGATTTAATCCAGATTTTACAGAATTTATAGGAGAAATATATATAATATTTAATCCATTTGTAAATAACTTATTTAAATTAATGTCATTTATATATAGAAAAATACGGATATTTAAGAAAATAAATAAAAACAAAAGTCAGAGGTGAAACTATTAGGGAAAGCAAACCTTTAAAGTTCTAGCATCTGACTTTTTTTGTTACGAAAACATGACGAAAATATTACAAAAATGTAACATTTTCTATTGACTTTTTAATCAAAATATAATATTCTAGTAGCAGTAAAAAATATACTGTAAAAATGGAGGAATTTGTCTTGGCAATCGGTGATATAATTGTAGGTATAGACATAGGAACATCCAAAGTAAATGCAAGTGTTGGCGAAGTTAACAGCTTTAATCAAGTTGAAATTATAGCAACAAGTGAATGTAAATGCTTTGGAATGAAAAAATCAAAAATCACAGATGAAGAAGAAATAGCTGCTGCAATTGCAAAAACAATAAATATTGCAGAAGAAGAAGCAAATATAAAAATACATTCTGCTTATGTTACAATACCCGGAAAATATGTTACAATTGTACAAAATAGTATTGTAAAAGAAGCAAAAGATAAATATGCTGGAATATCAACAAGAGATGTTACATCTGCAATAATGCAAGTTAGAGATATTGATATACCAGAAAATCAAATTTTAATAGATATTATTGCAAATCAATTTATATTAGACAATGGAAGAATAATAGATGATCCAGTAGGAAGTTTAAGTTCATCATTTACAGTAAAAGGACAAGTTATATTAGCAGATAAAGAGTATGTAAAACAATTAACAAGTGCTTTTAAAAAAGCAGGAATAGAGATAGATGGAATTGTTCCAAATGTGCTTTCCGAAAGAGGACTTGTATTAGATAAAAATGAATTAACAGATAATGTAATGATATTAGATATTGGAGCAGGAAACACAGATATTGGTGTGTTTGAAGGAAATACTTTTATTTATACAAATACAATTCCTTTAGGTGGAGATAATATTACATCAGATATTGCATATGTGTTTAATATAACTGAAGAAGAGGCAGATAGATTAAAAAAACAATATGGATTAGCTTTAAAATCATTTATAGATAATGATACAGATATAATATTAAATACATATAAAGGTGAAGAGAGAACAAAAACAATAAAAAGTTCTGAATTAATAGAAGTAATAGAAGCAAGAGTAGAGGAAATGTTCTCATTAGTTAACAAAGATATAACAAATGCTGGAGTAAAAGCAAATATAAATAATGTTATTTTAACAGGACAAGGCATAACTAATATAAGTAAAAGTGATGTAGCAGGAAAAATAACACTAAATATTCCAGTAAAAATATCAACAGGAAGATTAATAAGTACAATAAAACCAAACTATAGATCAAGTTATGCATTAATAAAGTATATTGCATCAAGACCATTTGCAAAAACAGTTTCAAGTAGCATAGATACAATATCAGACGATAATGTGTTTAGAAATATATTAGAAAGAATAAAAGAATTTTTCTATTCATAACAATGTTTTAAATTTTAAAAAAATAAATATTTGGAAAAACCAAAAGCAAAACTAAGAAGGAGGATTAACATTATGTTTGAAGCAGATTACGATGAAAACAATAATTACATGATGGACGGAACAGCAACTATAAAAGTTATAGGTGTAGGAGGAGCAGGAAATAATGCTATAAATAGAATGATAGAATCTGGAATAAAAGGTGTAGAATTTATAGCAATTAATACAGATAGACAAGCTCTTCAATTATCAAAAGCAAGTTCTAAAATTCAAATAGGAGAAAAATTAACAAGAGGACTTGGAGCAGGAGCAAATCCAGAAATTGGTATGCAAGCAGCAGAAGAAAGCAAAGCTGAAATAGCTGAAATATTAAGAGGAGCAGATATGGTGTTCGTAACAGCCGGAATGGGTGGAGGAACAGGAACAGGAGCAGCTCCAATAGTTGCAGCAGCTGCAAAAGAATTAGGAATATTAACAATAGGTGTTGTAACAAAACCATTTACATTTGAAGGAAAGAAAAGACTTACTCAAGCAGAAAAAGGAATTGCAAATTTAAAAGAAAAAGTAGATACATTAGTTGTAATACCAAATGATAAATTATTACAAATAATTGATAGAAGAACATCTATTGTAGAAGCATTTAAAATGGCTGACGATGTTTTAAGACAAGGTGTTCAAGGTATATCAGATTTAATTTCTGTACCAGGATTAATTAACTTAGACTTTGCAGACGTAAAAACAGTAATGCTAAATACAGGTATGGCACATATGGGAATTGGTAGAGCAAGTGGAGAAAATAGAGCAGAAGATGCTGCAAAACAAGCAATTCAAAGTCCATTATTAGAAACATCAATTGAAGGAGCAAGAGGAGTTATAATAAACATTACAGGTGGAAATGATTTAGGATTACAAGAAGCAAATACAGCAGCAGAATTAGTACAAAGAAGTGTTGATCCAGAAGCAAATATTATATTTGGTGTAGTTACAGATGAAAATTTAGGAGACGAAATTGTAATTACAGTTATTGCAACAGGTTTTGAACAACAAGAACCACCAATTTCAAGTATAGGTGTTGAAAATTTAGTAACAAATACATGGAATAAAAAAATAAATTCAATACCAACTCCAGTAGAAAATAAAGATACTCAAAACGATTTAGACATACCATCTTTTTTAAGAAAAAAAGGAAACAAATAAAATTTGACGAAACAAGTCATATCAAGTAATATAAGATACTAGTAAGAATGAAATAAATAATAAAAAAAGAGAAATAATCTAAAATGGTAGATTATTTCTTTTTTTCGCCTTCAGGAAATGACACATTATTTAAAGTATAAGTAGTAAAATAATTCTTGCAACATTTTGCTCGGAGCAAAAGGTTTCAAATAAAAATGTAATTATGCTCCAAGCTTAAATTAAAGAGGTGACCTATTGACCGTATATGTAGATATAATTTTTTTAGAAAATTTATTTATGAATTATATTATTATATTTGCTACTGGAATAATTATAAAAGCACCAATAAGGGTACTTAGAACACTCTTTTCTAGTACTATTGGAAGCATTTATGCAGTGATTTCATACATGTCTATACTGGAAATATGTTCCAACATACTTCTAAAAATAATACTTTCTGTTGTTATGGTATATATTGCTTTTAAACCATTAAATGTAAAAGCATTTTTTAAAGATTTAACAATATTTTATTTAACTTCATTTACATTTGGAGGCGTTGCTTTTGCACTTTTGTATTTTATAAGTCCACAAAATATATTAATGGAAAAACGGTGTGTTAATTGGTACATATCCAATAAAAATAGTATTAGCAGGTGGCATAGTCGGCTTTATTATTATAACAACTGCTTTTAAAAATATAAAAGGAAGACTAACTAAAAAGGATATGTTTTGTAATATTAAAATAAATATAAATTCAAAAAATATATATACAAAAGCAATAATAGATACAGGCAATTTTTTAAAGGATCCAATTACAAAAATACCGGTAGTTGTTGTGGAAAAAGATATATTAACAGAAGTGGTATCGGAAAAAATATTAAATAATCTATCAAATATTATAGAGGGAGAAGAAGTTGATTTAGGAGAATATTTATCTAAAATAAGATTAATACCATTTATGTCATTAGGAAAGCAAAACGGAATGCTAATAGGAATAAAAGCAGATGGAATAACAGTAAATACACAAGAAGATACAATGTTTATAGAAAATATAATAATAGGTATATATGACGGAACTTTAAGCAAAACAGGAAAATATAGAGCATTAATAGGTCTAGAACTTTTAGAAAACAAAGGAGGAAATAAAGAAAATGAGTATATTAGAATTGCTAAAATCTAAAATTAGTACAATCTATGTTAAATATTTAAATAATGAGGAGATAGAAAGCTTACCAATTTTTTATATAGCTGGTAGCCAAAAATTACCTCCACCATTAAATCCGGGAGAAGAGGAAGAATTGCTGATTAAATTGGAAAATAAAGATTTAGAAGCAAGACAAATTTTAGTAGAAAGAAATCTAAGATTAGTAGTATATATTGCTAAAAAGTTCGAAAATACAGGTGTTGGAATTGAGGATTTAATATCAATTGGAACAATAGGGTTAATGAAAGCGATAAATACTTTTAATGTAAATAAAAATATTAAGCTTGCTACATATGCTTCAAGATGTATAGAAAATGAAATTTTAATGTATTTAAGAAGAAGTAATAGAATAAAAGGAGAAATATCAATAGATGAGCCACTTAACCAGGATGGAGATGGGAATGAATTATTATTATCAGATATTTTAGGAACCGAACCAGATATAACTTCAAGAAGAATAGAAGATGAAGTGGATAAAGTACTTTTAAAAGCCTCGATAGAAAAATTAAGTAACAGAGAAAAAAATATTATGGAGTTAAGATTTGGTTTTATTAGTGGAACCGAGAAAACACAAAAAGAAGTAGCTGATATGCTTGGAATTTCACAAAGCTATATATCTAGATTAGAGAAAAAAATTATGAATAAAATGAAAAAGGATATATTAAGTAAAACAGGATAGAGTAAAACTCTATCCTTCTTCTAAATTATTAACATTTTCTAAAGATGAAATTTCTGTAAATACAGAATTTATATTTACATCTTTGTGATATCTAAACATTAATTCTAAATTTGATATATCTTCTTCATCTGGTTTATCGGTTTTAATTTTTTTAATATTAATGTCATGTTTATCTAGTATTTCTTGTATAATTGGTAGAGTGTTTTTTATATCTTTAACAGTTACATTTAGAGATACATTAGAAAAATGATCTAAAGATTCGAACATATTATGAGAATGAGAAAGTATAATGTATACAACTACAGTGGCAAAAATTCCACCAAGATAAAATCCGGCACCTATGCTAAGCCCAATACAAGTTGTAGCAAGTAAGCTTGCAGCAGTAGTTAATCCTTTTACATTAAATCCATCTCTTAAAATAGTTCCAGCACCTATAAAACCAATACCAGAAAGTAACTGAGCAGGTATTCTAGATGCATCAACAGAATATTGATTACTTAAATATTCCCCACAAAGCATAATAAGAACAGCACTTATACCAATTAAAGAATGTGTTTTAAATCCAGCAGGTTTATTTACAGATTCTCTTTCTGCTCCAATAAAACCAGCAAGTAAGAAACCTAAAATAAGTCTAATTATGGCTTCAAACCAAAATGTTGAAATAATGTTTTGAAAAAATTGCATATTATCCTCCTAAAATATTAAAATTAATTAAAGTATTTACTTATTTCTTCTAAATTGCAAAAATTATTCTGTTTAAAAACTTCGTATGCAACAATAGCTACAGAATTAGATAAATTAAGGGAGCGTAATGTTTCTCTCATTGGAATCCTTATAGTGTTTTCCAAATGTTCCTTTAAAAGTTCTTCCGGAAGGCCTTTTGTTTCTTTCCCAAATAAAAGGAAAACATTTTGTATTTTAGAATAATCTACATCAGAATAGCAATGTTGCCCCTTTGTTGTTACTAAAAACATATTAGTATTTACGGGATATTTTTTTAAAAAATCAGCTAAAGAATTATGTTCTTCAATATCTAATTTATCCCAATAATCAAGACCAGCTCTTTTAACATATTTATCAGAAATTTCAAAACCAAGTGGTTTTACTAAATGTAATTTAGCACCAATTGCAGCACAAGTTCTTGCAATATTTCCTGTGTTTTGAGGTATTTCTGGTTCTACTAAAACAATATTTAAATTCATAAAATCCCTTCCTTACAATCTAGAATATATTATAACATAGAATAATAATTAAAACAAATTATAATTTGTTTTAAAGTATATCAGGTAGAACTCACTTTGAAATATATACTATATATATAATTTTATAGTATTTATAAAAAAATAGTTGAATTTAAAAATTGACAATTACAATTTTAAATGCTAAACTTGTTTTTAATAATAAGGAAGTAATTAAATGAAGAATCAAAGAAAAATAAAAATAATAAAAACTACATTAACAATAATAATAGTAGTAATACTTGGAATATTTTTTTGGAAAATTGCACCGTTTATAAAGGACCTATCTACAACAAAAGGTCAAATAGCATTTAAAAATAAAATAAATAGTATGGGATTTGCAGGCATATTGCTACTATTTAGTTTGCAAATATTGCAGATATTATTAGTAGTATTACCAGGAGAACCATTTGAAGTGTTAGCCGGAATGTGTTATGGAACATGGGGAGGATGGCTATTTATAACTTTATCTGTATTTATTACTACAACAATAATATTCTTTTCTGTAAGGAAATTAGGCCAAAAATATTTATATAATTTTTTTAAAAAAGAAAAAGTAGAAAAAATAATGAACAG
>CAYMXX010000002.1:0-3305 GCA_964394545.1 uncultured Clostridium sp. | reverse complement strand
TCTTCTTCGTGGCTTCCTAAATCTTGAATATATCCATTTTGTAAATCTAGAGAATATAAGTAGTTTAAAATTTCCTTATATTCTTTTTTATTTAATTTTCTATTTATTAAGCTATCATTTTTTGCTTTATATGTTGGAAAATATTGAGCCATTATGCTTACATATATATCTTTTGGCATATTTTCATTAATCCATTTTAAAATATTTTTTGTGTTTTGAATATGATTAGGAAGTACCAAATGACGAATAATAACACCTTTTTGAATAATACCATTTTCATTAAAAGTTGCATTTCCAACTTGTAAATACATTTCTTTTATAGCACTTGTTGAAATTTCGAAATAGTTATCTATATTAGAATATTTTTTAGATAATTCATTTGTGTAGTATTTTAAATCTGGTAAATATACATCTATATAACCATTTAACATTTTAATAGTTTCTATATTTTCATATCCATTAGAATTATATATTATTGGAATTTTTAAGCCATTTTTTCTTGCTATTTTAATAGCTTCAATTATTTGATATACATACATTGTAGGAGTTACTAGATTTATATTATGAGCACCTTTTTCTTGTTGCTTTATAAAAATGTTAGCAAGATTTTCTACTGTAATTTCTTTACCTTTTCCGTTCTTGGCTAATTTCATAGTTTTGGCAATATATACAATTTAAATTACAATTGGTGAAAAACACAGTTCCAGAGCCATTTGTTCCACTAATACAAGGCTCTTCAAACATGTGTAAAGATGCAAGTGCAATTTTTAATGTATTATCACACTTACATCTACCTTTCTTTCCTTCTAATCTATTAACTTTACAATTATGTGGGCATATTGTACAACTATTTAACATTTTTTTTAGTCCTTTTTTAAATATATTGATTGTGATGGGTATGAAAGACCTATATTTGCCTGATTTACCATATCTAATAATGTGTAATTTATTTCTTCTTTGAATTTTAAATAATCAATGTATTCTAATGCGCTAGTTTTTAAGTCGATTGATAAATCGATTCCATCTGCAGAAATTGTTTCAAAAAATACTTTTACAGTCTCATTAATAACTTGTGGATGTGTTGTTAATGCTAATTTTATATTTTGTGTTAATTCTGTTACTTTTTCTAATGGTGTGTTTAGTTCAAGAGTAAGTACAAGTAAAAATCTTCTGCTATCCCTTTTTGAAGAGTTTACAATATTATTATCTGTTAAAATACTGTTTGGAAGTATTATTACTTGATTATCTGCATTTCTTATTCTTGTTGTTCTAAAAGTAATATCTTCTACAGTTCCAGAAAATGTTCCAACTGTAATGGAATCGCCTATTTCAAATGGTTTATCAGATATTATAGAAATACCTGCTAAAAAACTTTTTGCAATATCTTGTGCTGCAAGTGCAATTACAACACTGCTAATTCCAAGACCTGTTGCTAAGCCACCTAAGTCGTAACCAAGTTCTGTAATTAAAATAAATCCTGCAATTATATAGATTAAAGCTTTTGCTACTTTGCTAAAAAAGTTGATTGTTGTATCATTTCCATTAAAGTTAATTTTTTCTCTTAATTTAGCAAAAGATTCAGATGAGGAATCGAACAAGTTAGAAAATCCTTTTGTGGCAAGTAATATAGCACATATTCTAAATATTTTCGTTATAACACTAAAAATATTCTCTGGCAATTTTAAGACCATAAAGCCTATGTATATTCCTAGAACAACAAAGAATGTTTTTAATGGTTTGTAAAATCCGTTATTTTTTATTTTGTTTTTATCTTTAACTTTAAATTTAAACATCTTTACCATTATATATGCAAGAGACGAGCTTATTATTTTAAAAATTACAATAATCGCTAGTCCTATTCCAATGTCTATTGCATTTTCGATAGTAAGAGTTTTAAAAAAGTCTAATATTTCATTTAAAAATTTCATATTTATCACCATAATATATATTAACATATTTTATTGTAATAAACAAATAAATTGCTCATAAAATTCTATTGAGGAGGTATTTATGAAGAAAGTTTTTTTTAGCATACTAATTGCTACAATAGTTATATTAATTAATATTTCTGCTTTTGCTTTTTCACAGTCATCAGAAAGAATTTATAATGGGATAGATGTGAGTGAATGGCAAGGAAATATAGATTTTGCAGAAGTTGCAAGAGATGGAATTGAGGTAGTATATATTAGGGCTAGTGAAGGAAATAATTATGTGGATCCGTATTTTAGAGAGAATTATGAAAAGGCTAAAGCAAATGGATTAAAAACTGGATTTTATCATTTTTTGACGGCAACAAATGTAGAAGAGGCCACTGAAGAAGCAGAATTTTTTGTTAGTAATATAAAAGGGCTTAAACCAGAATGTAAATTAGCAATGGATTTTGAAGTGTTTGAAGGACTAAGTGTTGAGGAGATAAATGAAATTTCAAGAGCTTTTTTGGAAACAGTAGAGGAATTGAGCAAAAAAGAGTGTGTAATTTATAGTGATGCATATAATGCAAGAACAGTATTTAATAAAGAATTAGCAGAGGATTACCCTATATGGGTTGCAGATTATTTTGTAGAAGAGCCAGAGAGCAATGGTAAGTGGAGCTTTTGGGTTGGTTTTCAATATACTGATAGAGGTAGAATTAATGGAATAGAAGGTTATGTGGATAGAGATGAATTTACTGGAGGAATATTTTTAAATGATACATCAAAAATACCTGAAGATACAATTCAAGATACAAAACAAGATTTTGAATATATTACAGTAAGAAGGGGAAATACATTAAGTGAGATTGCTGTAAGATATAATACTTCTTATGAATATTTAGCTAAGATAAATAGTATTGTAAATCCAAATTTGATTTATGTTGGGCAAAGGATAAAAGTGCCTGTTTTAAGCGATAATACGATACATGATACTAGTCATAGGTTGTATATTGTAAGAAGAGGTAATACCTTAACTCAAATTGCAAGAGAGTATGGGGTAACTATTGAGAGCATTGTAGAATTAAATGATATAAGAAATCCTAACTTAATTTATGTGGGAGAGGTTTTGAGAATTAGAACTATAAAAGAGTAGATGAAGTGGAAAATATTTTCCACTTCTAAATATATTTTATAGGAATAAAATTAAAAAAATGGAATATAATACAAGTGTAGTTAGTATAAAACTATGAGAAAAAAGTGAAAAATTGTGCAAAAGTATTGACAAATACAAGCAAGGAGAGTATACTAATACAGTACTAAAATTAAATATCGCGGGATGGAGCAGTTGGCAGCTCGTCGGGCTCATAACCCGAAGGTCGATGGTTCGAGTCC
>CAYMXX010000001.1:0-69572 GCA_964394545.1 uncultured Clostridium sp. | reverse complement strand
TAGAAAAATATAAAAATGATGCTCCAATAGAACTTCTTGAAATGTTAAATCAAGAACAAATTGATGATTGGACATGGTGGTATTTTACATTTGACCATAATAAAAGTTTAACACCAGAAAAGAAAAAGAAAATAATAGAATCTGTGCCAGTAGGTACAAAACTATGGAAAAATAAAATAAAAGGTTTACGAGGAAAGTCAACGGGACTTGTTTTTCTTAATTTTGATAGAAGAAAACATTGCATAACAAAAGATGAAGCTAAATGTTATTTAAGACAAGTAAACTCAGAAACGGTACAATTAAATATTAAATATAAAACAAATAAAGAGGTAAATGAACATTTTATACAATTTACAGCAGCACTAGATACATCTTATAGTTCATTAAGCCCTGATACAATTGCAATGTCTTTTGCAGGAATAACAAATAAAGGTAAATATATATTGCTAGATGAAAAAGTTTATAACAATGCTGATTTAGAAGAACCACTTGCACCAAGTGATACAGTAAAGAATTTTGTTGATTTTTTGGAAAGAAATAGGAAAGAATGGGGATTAGCAAAAAATACATTTATTGATAGTGCAGACCAAGCAACAATAAAAGAGTTTGCAAAATATAAAAGGAAAACAGGTTGTATTTACATATTCAATAATGCTTGGAAAGCTAAAATGGAAATAATAGATAGAATAAATACACAACTTGGATGGTTTAAAGATAATTGCTATTTTATTGTTGATACTTGTAATAATTATTGTAACGAATTAGATGTGTATTCATGGAAGGAAGATAAAGACAATGAACCTGAAGATGGGAATGATCACATGGTTAATAGTTGTCAATATAGTTGGATTCCTTATGTTGATAAGATAGGAGTTAGAAAATGAAAATTGGAGAAAGAGTGAAAAATATGATTAAGTCGTGGTTAGATATTAGACCAGCACCAGGTCAAACATTTATAGTTAATGAAAATATGGATTTTCAAGCAAATTGTATAAGAAATAAAATATGGTATAGAGGAGATAGTAGAGAATTATCTGAATTTTATGGACAATTAAATTATGCTGAAGATACTTTTTGGGGTGCAACACAAACAGCAGATATAAGATTGAAAAAGTCACATTCAGGGCTTCCAAAGTTGATGATAAAAACAATTATCAATACAGTTATGACTGATTATGGTGGCGATGATGTAGAAGATGAATATTGGAAAGAAGTTAATAAAGAAAATAAATTTGATACTAAAATGTTAAAAAGCATTTTAGCTGATGGTTTATATGTTGGAGATGGAGCAATAAAAATAAATTATGATCCTATAATTTCGGATAAAGCAATACTTGAGTGGGTAGATGGATCAAAAATTGATTTTATATATAAAAGAGGAAGACTGATAGAAATTGTTTTCAAATCTTTTCATGAAGTAGGCAATGACACATACTTATTGGAAGAACATTATGGATATGGTTATATAAAATATGTTTTATTAAAAGGGAAAGAACAAATAAATTTAAATAAAGTAAGTGAGTTAGCTGGATTAAAAGATATTTCGTTTGATGAATCAGTTATGTGGGCAATACCATTAATGTTCAATGAATCAGCTAAATATAAAGGAAGAGGAGAGTCAATTTTTGATGGAAAATATGACTCTTTTGACAGTTTAGATGAAATAATATCTCAATGGTTAGAAGCAGTTAGAGCAGGAAGAGCAATAAAATATATTCCTGAAAGTCTAATTCCAAGAGATGAGGAAACAGGAGAACTTCTAATAAATAGTAATCCATTTGATAATAAGTTTGTTTCTCCAGAGGGAAACATGAGTGAAAATGGACAAGATAAAATAGATATACAACAAGCGGAGATACCAACAGAAAATTATTTACAATCTTATATTACTTTTCTAGATTTATGTTTACAAGGAATTATAAGTCCATCAACACTTGGAATTGATAATAAAAAATTAGATAATGCTGAGGCACAAAGAGAGAAAGAAAAAACAACTTTATATACAAGAGGGTTGATAATAGATACTTTGGCAGATTTTATTCCAAAAGTAATAAATACAGTATTAAAATCTAAAGCACAAATAGACAAAAAACAAATTCCAGAAGATAAAGAAATAACATTAAAATTTGGAGAATATGCAAATCCATCATTTGAAGCACAAATTGAGACTGTTGCAAAAGGAAGACAAGGAGGAGTAATGTCTATTGAAGCGAGTGTTGAAGAATTATATAAAGATGACAAAGATGAAAAATGGAAGTTGGAAGAAATTGCTAGACTAAAAGCTGAACAAGGAATTGTAGATATGGATGAACCTGCTGTAAATTATGATTTAGAAATGGGCAAAGATGGTAACGACATTGATGTCGGTAGCAAAGTAGAAAATCGAGAACAAAAAACAAATGGTCAGAAAGAAAACAAGAAAGACCAGGAGAATATAAATGAATAATGAATATAGTATTAGTAAAGCATTTCAAAGAATAGAAGAAACACTAATAAAATCAATGAAAAGAAATCTTACAAGACATTTAAATGAAGAAAAAGATTTAAATATGAATTGGAGTGCTTGGCAAGCGGAACAATTAAAAGGATTAGAAAAATTTAAAAAAGAAAATAAAAATTTGTTTAAAAATGATTTTTCTACTATAAATACAGACATAAAAGAGTTAATAAAAAAGAGTTATGATAATGGAAAGTTGGAACAAGAAAAAATAATATTAGAAGCAATACAGAATGGTACATTTAGTAGCAATAATAAACAAATAAGTAAATTGTGGCATATTTATAATACAAGCAAAAATAAAAGAATCAAAAAGAAACAGCTAACTAGAATATATGATATTACAAATCAAATGGAATCAAGTTTTTTTAGAATAAATGAAAGAAAGTTGAAGGCACTTATAAAAGAAACAACAAACAACTTTAACAAAGCTGAAATGTCAATTTTACGATATACAAATGATCAATATAGCCAAATAATATACGATGCACAAGTATATGCGAATACTGGTTCAGGAACAATTCAACAAGCAGTTGATATGGCAACAAAGGATTTTTTATCAAAAGGAATAAATAGTATTGAATATGCAAATGGTGCAATGGTAAATATTGCATCCTATGCACAAATGGCTATTAGAACAGCGAATAAAAGGGCATACTTACAAGGCGAAGGAGAAAAAAGAGCTGAATGGGGAGTACATACAGTTCTAGTTCCTAATCGTGGAGGAGGATGTCCTTATTGTATAAAATTTCAAGGTAAAATATTTATTGATGATGTTTGGAGTGGTGGAACAGAAACGGAAAGCAAAGAAACAGGATATCCTTTATTAAGTACAGCAGTAAAGGCTAAATTGTTTCATCCTAACTGTAAAGATACAGCAGTTACATATTTTCCAGGTGTAAACACAGAGGTTACACCACCAACAAGAGAACAATTAGCAGTAAAAGAACAAAATTATATAAATGAACAAAAATTAAATTATATAAACAGAAATATAGATAAATATTCAAGGCTTGAATTAGGGAGTCTAGACAATGAGAATATTGAAAAATATCATAATAAAAGACTACAATGGCAAGAATATAAGGAAAAGTTTATACAGAATCATAAGACAACATTTAATGATATTATAAAACTTGAAAAAGAAAGATTTAAGGATGAAATAAATAATAGGATTAGTAATAATATAGTAAATGAAACTAAAATCACAGAAGTATCAGATCATTTAATTGATAGAATAAAAGAAAGAAAACTTAATGTAGATGATATTGAACATACATTGAAAAATCCTTTGAAATATGGTAAAATTAAGTATGATAAGTACGATAGACCAAGTTTTAGTGTAATTGGAGAAAAATGTACTGTATATGTAAATCCTGATAACGGAATAATAACAACAATACATAAAACACACAATAAAACAGTAGAAAAATTGAAAGGAAATAATAAAAATGAAAATTGATATAAAAGATTTAGAAAAATTGAAAAAAATTAATGATCCTGAAATAAATAAGTTAATAAATGAATTAAATGTTGAGAATATTAAAGAAAATAAAGCAATAGAATTTATGGAATTATTATATGAAAAGTCAAATGAATATTTAAGCAATCCAGGATACAATGAAACTGAAGAAAGCTCATTGCTTGAAAGAATTGCTGACAATATATATGAACAAACTAAATAAATATAAAAGCGTTAAAAGAGTCTAAAAAAGGCTCTTTTTTTATACTTAAATTAGAAAGGAGGGAGTTTTTGATGGCAAAAAAGAAAGTTGAAGATGTAAAGGAAGAAAAAGTGCTTGAAGAAAAAGAATTAAAGGCTAATATAAATTTTAAAGACAAATATACAAATGAGTTGTATGAAAAAGATACTATATTTGTAATATCTGAAACAACAGAAACTAAAAAAATAGAAAATAAAAAATATGAAATATCAAAAGCTAGAGCAAAAGAATTAAAAACTAAAGGCTATGTAGATATTAATTAAGAGTCTAAAAAAGGCTCTTTTTTTATGTGACCAAACACTGATGTCATTAAAAGCATGTGTATATAGTCATTTCAAGACTTAAAAAAGTAGGAGGTAGTGAAGAATGGATGGAATAAACACAAATAATAACAATGTAAATAATAATTCAAATCCAAATGCCCAAAACACTACAGGGCAACAAACAAATCAAAATGCAAATCAATCATCTAATGGAGTTGTAGATTATGCAAAAATCCAAGAAATGATAGATGGTAGAAATGCAAAGACAGAAGATAGTGTATTAAAAAGCTATTTTCAAAAACAAGGCTTGAGTGCAGAAGAGATGGAAAGTGCAATAAATACTTTTAAAGCTCAAAAAGCTAATCAAGCAAATGCTCAAAGCAAAGAGCTAACTGATACACAAGCATCATTACAAAAAGTTCAATTAGAAAATCAAAGATTGAAAATAGAAAAAAAAGCTTATGATTTTGTGGATGATCTTAATGTCGATAACAAAACTATGCCTTATATTTTAAAAATGGCTGATTTTACTAATTGCATTGGTAAAGATGGAAATGTATTAGAAGACACTTTAAAAACAGCCTTACAAAAGGTTGTTGATGATGTTCCAGGACTAAAAAAACAAATGCAAGGAGTCGTTGGAATAACAGTTGGTGCTGACACTAATAATGGTACAAATTCAAATAATGGTGTATTTGATTTTGGATTTACAGGTGTAAGACCTAGAAAAAAATAAAAAAATAGGAGGAGTTTATTATGAGTTTTGAAAAAACAGAATTAAATTATGCTAAAGAATATTCACAAGCTTTAGCTCAAACATATCCATATACATTGTTTTTTGGTGCTTTATGGAGTGCAGTAAAACCAGATGTTAAATTTTTAAGAAATGATACTGTAATTTTACCAAGCTTATCTGTAAAAGGTAGAAAAAATGGAGATAGAGACACAATAGGTACTTTTGGAAGGAACTTCAATAATGATGAAGAACCAAAGAAATTAAAAACACATAGAACATGGGATACTCTTATTCATCCAAGAGATATAGAGGAAACAAACCATGTTGCTACAATTCAAAATATAACTAAAGTTATGAATGAGGAACAAAAATTCCCTGAAATGGATGCTGAAATGATAACAGCATTATATGCTTTAAAAAATGAAATTGAAACTATAACAGAAGATGAAGTTCTTACATTAGCAAATGTATTAACAAAATTTGATGCCATGATGGATAAGATGGATGAAAAAAGAGTTCCAGCAGCAGGAAGATTACTATATGCTGATACTCCAACAAAAACATTAATTGATACAGCCAAAGAAGCTGCTAGAAATTTATCTGCACAAGATACAGCAGTTGCTAGATCATTAGATAGAATTGGAGAAGTTGAGGTAATCGGTGTTCCTAAATCTGCAATGAAATCAGCTTATAAATTTACTGATGATGGATTTGAAGTTGACGCAAGTGCAAAAGAGGTAAAAATGATATTAGTGCATCCTTCTGTAGTAATTCCAGTAATTGCTTATGATTTTGCTCAATTAGGTGCTCCAAGTTCATTATCACAAGGTAAATGGACATATTTTGAAGAATCATTTGAGGATGTATTCATCTTTAATAAAAAACACGATGCTATTCAATTCTATATAGAAAGAAATGCATAGGAGTTGATGTTATATGAGCATATATGCAGATATAACTTATTACAAGAAAGAATATAAGGGACAAATACTTCCTGAAAATGAAATTGAAAAAAGTTTAAAAGAAGCAAGTATGCATATTGATACTTTAACTTATAATCGTATAGTTGGTAAAGGGTTTGAAAATTTAACAAAGTTCCAACAAGATATTATAAAAGAAGTTGTATGCAAACTTGCTGATTTTGAATATGAAAATGCAGATTTACTTAAGTCGCCATTAAATAGTTATTCAATAAATGGAGTATCAGCGAGTTTTAGTGCAAGTTGGAATATAGAAATACAAAATGGTGTTGCTATACCTAAAGATTATTATAGTTTGTTGTCACAAACTGGATTAACTTGTAGAAATTTGAGGTGGTAATATGGGATATTATCCAAAATTAGTAAGAAAAGAACAATGTAAAACAGACATTCATGTAATTTTATATGGAGAAGGAACAACAGAAGATGGTGCTCCTGAAATTATACTGGATAAGAATTTAAAATGTAATTACCAGGATAGTGCAAAAAGAGTTCTATCTACTGAAAAAGTTATAATCCAAATAAATGGTGTGGCTTTGTTTTACGAAGATTTTGCACCTGATATACCTGTTATTTCAGGTGGTAAAGTAACTATATTTGGAGAGACAAGACAGATATACCAAGGAACAAAAGCAAGAAATCCTGATGGTACAGTAAATTACATTAAATTGGAGTTACAATAATGAATTGTGTATCTTCAAAAATTAAATTAAATGTACCTAAAATAAATCAATTAAGTAAAGCATCTATAACTTCATTAGAAAAGACTGTAAGTGCTTTGCATACTGAAGTAGTAAATGCTCAAGTAATGCCTTTTGATACAGGAAATATGCAGAACGATAATACTTATGAAGATTATTCAAATAGCAGTAAAGGTAAGGTTAGTTTGATAACATCTACACCTTATGCTAGAAGAATGTATTATCATCCTGAATATAATTTCCAAACAAAAGAAAATCCAAATGCACAAGGAAACTGGTTAGAGCCTTGGATTAGTGGTAAAAATAAAAACTTTTGCAAGAATGCATTTGCTCAATTTTATAAAAAGGAGGCTGGCTTAAAATGAGTAAAATATTAGGGCTAGCAGATATAAGAGATTGGATAAAAACTCTTAAAATAACTGCAGATGATAAACACTATATAGGAAAATTAGATAATAAAAAAGATGAATCTATTGGAGTATATCAATTGAAAACTAGCAATCAAGCTAATGTTGCAATAGGTGGAATTGATAATACAAAAATTCAAGAAAAATCAGTTAGTATTTTAATTCATTGGAATACCAATGCAAAAGAAACTGAACAAAAGTCAATAGAACTTTATAATAAATTTTTAGAATCAAGAAATTTTATTATAAATGAAATAAAAGTAAATTACATTAGATTGCTTGTCCCTGAACCTGTAGATGTTGGAACAGATGAAAAAAACATTTATGAAAGGGTTATACAAGCAATTTTTTATTATGAAAAAAAGGAGGAATAGCTCATGTCAAATGTAACAAGTGGAGTATATCCAGTATTTGATAATATATTTAAGATTGGTACAAAAGGTGCAACTTCATCTGATGAAGATATGAAAACAATTGCAGATTGCGAAACATTTTCATTATCAATGGACAATAATGTTGAAGAATGGACACCTATGACAACAGAAGGTTGGATTAGAAGAATGCAAACAGGCAAAGGCTTCTCTATAAGCATTTCAGGAAAAAGAAATGTTGGAGATGATGGAAACGATTATGTTGCTTCTAAATTGTTTGCAACAGGAAAAGATGTTGAATCTAAATTTGAGTGGGAATTTGCAGATGGTACAACTGTTAAATTCGATTGCTTAATATCTGTAAGCAATGCAGGAACAGGAGATAGTACAAATGTTGCACCTTTAGAATTTGAGGTTATGTCAAACGGAAAACCAACTGTAACACCAGCAGGATAAAAAATGCCTCAGTAGTTATCTACTGGGGCTTATTTTTTTTATAAAAAAATATGAATAATGGAGGAATTTAAAATGGCACAAATTGATATTAGTTCAAAATTAGGGCTTGAAAAAGCAACAATAAAAATTGCAGAAGGAAAGGTTTATGAAGTAGACACGAGTGCAGACAACTATTTATTAGTTCAAGAAAAAATAAAAAATCAAGAATTTTCTATTGCGACAATGTACGAAATGATAGAAATGCTTATGGGAAAAGAAGCTTTAGAAGAAATTAGAGGAATGAAACTTACAATAAAAGGATTAAAAGCAGTTGTAACAGCATTATCAGCAATTGTAAGTGAAGAAAGTTATGAGGAAATGGAGAAACGATTTCAATAACACCTCTACATACGATCCAGGATATGACTTGTTTGATGATTGGGATTTAATAGCATCAAGCTTAAAAACACAATATGGATACAGTGTAAGAAAAGAAATAAAAAGTTTGTGTTGGGGAGAATTAAGCAGTGATATTGCAGGACTTAATGGAGATACTCCACTGGGTAATATTGTAAGGATTAGAAAAGAGACAGATCCTGAAATAATAAAGAAATTTACTGCTGAAGAAATGAAGATAAGAAATGAATGGCAAAATAAATCCGCTTCTAAAGTAAGTCCTGAAAATTACAAACAAGCAATGGAAGATATAAAAAATATGTTTAAAAATATGGCAAAAAAGTGAGGTGAGATATTTTGAGTACAAATGTAGGAGAAATTGATTTAAGTTTAATTTTAAATAGTGATAAATTCAATTCACAATTAAAAGATGTAGATACACAAGCTGATAAAGCATCTACTAAAATCTCATCAACATTGTCTAAAATAGGAAAAGCAGTTATAACAGCTTTTTCAGTAACAGCAATAGTTAAATTTGGTAAAGAATGTTTAAATGTAGCAACAGAAACCTCGAATGCATGGATAGGATTAAATTCTATATTAACAGGACAGGGAAAAAACTTTGAACAGGCAAAAAAGTTTATAAATGATTATATATCAGATGGTTTAGTACCATTAAACAATGCAGTTGGAGCATATAAGAATTTAGCATTAAGAGGATATAGTTCTGACCAAATACAAAAAACAATGAATGCATTAAAAAATAGTGCAACATTTGCAAGACAAAGTACATATTCGCTTGGCGATGCAGTACAGACAGCAACAGAAGGTTTGAAAAATGAAAATTCAGTTGTTGTAGATAATGCAGGTGTAACAAAGAATGTAGCAAAAATGTGGGAAGATTATGCAAAATCAATCGGTAAAACAACAAATAATCTTACACAAGCAGAAAAAATACAAGCAGAAGTAAATGGAATATTAGAAGAAACAAAATTCCAAAGTAATGATGCTGCTATTTATGCTAATACTTATTCAGGCAAAGTTGCACAATTAAATACAGCTTTTACAAATATGAAAACTGCTATTGGAAATGCAATTCAACCATTAGCAAAATTATTTATTCCTATTATTACATCAGCAGTAAATGCAGTTACCAAATTGTTCACAGTTCTTTCAGGGCTTTTGTCCTTATTTGGATTAAAAGCTGATAGTGTTGAAACAGTATCAGGTGGAATAAGTGATATTGCTGAAAATGCAAGTGGAGCATCTGATGCTATTTCAGATGTGGGCAGTAGTGCTAAAAAAGCTGCAAAAGATTCAAATAATTTAGCAACTTTTGATAATTTAAATGTATTATCAAAAGATACAGATAGTTCAAGTTCAGGAAGTGGAAGTTCAGGAAGTGCATCAGGTTTAACAGATACATTAGATGTATCAAGCACAATTCAAGAAGATACATCAATGTTTGAAGGTTTAATAGATAGAGTTAAAGAATTAGCAAGTATATTTAAAGAAGGATTTGATATTAGTTTTGGAAATACAAACTTTGATGGAATATTAACACATCTAAATAATTTAAAAAATACTGTTGTTAGTATATGGACAGACACAGAAGTAGTAAATTCAGCACAACAATGGGTTGATACTTGTTTATATTCTTTAGGACAAGCAGTAGGCAGTGTTGCTAGAATAGGAACAAATATTGCAGAATTGTTTGTTGGAAGTATTGATATATATTTAGAACAATATGTAGATAGAATAAAAACACATATATGCAATATGTTTGATATCTCAAGTGAAGATATGGCTTTAACAGGAAGTTTATATCAAGCATTGGGAGAAATATCAGATATATTTAAAGGAGACCAAGCAAAACAAATTGGTGCAAATATTATTGCAATGTTTGCTAATCCAATAATGAGTATAACTGAAGTTTGTTCTAAATTTGTAAAAGAGGTAAAAGCAATATTATTCCAACCAATTATTGATAATGCTAATAAACTAAAAGAAACTTTTAACAATTTATTAACACCAATTCAAACGATAACTGGAACTTTAGCAGAAGCAATGACTTATGTTGGCGATAAATGGAATGAGGTATATGACCAACACATACATCCTTTAATGGAAAGTATAAAAATAGGTTTAAGTGATACATTTGGTAAATTTCTAGATGTATATAATACCTATGTTGTACCATTTATACAAAATATGGCAGACAAATTTAATGAACTATGGACTACTCATTTAAAACCATTTGTAGACAATATTGCAGGTTTAATAGGTAGTGTTGTAGATGCAATAAAGGTATTATGGGAAAACTGGATAAAACCATTAGTAGATTGGATTGTTGCAAATATTATTCCTGTATTAGTCCCTATCTTTGAAAGTATATGGAATACTATTACAAGTGTTTTTGGCTCTATTGCTGATACAATAGGTGGAATCATACAAACATTTAAAGGGTTAATAGATTTTATAGTAGGTATTTTTACAGGGGACTGGAACAAAGCTTGGGAAGGAATAAAGACATTTTTTATTGGAATATGGAATGCTATTAAAGGATTTTTTGAAACAATATGGAATGCAATAAAAGGAGTTGTTGAAACAGCTGTAAATATAATAAAGGGAATTGTAACCACAGTATTCAATGCTATTAAGACTGTAATATCAAATATATTTAATGGTATAAAGAATACAGTATCTAGTATTTGGAATGGGATTAAAAATAGTATCAGTAATGCAGTATCTAGTATAAAAAATGGAATAATAAATAATTTCCAAACAGCCTACAACAGAATTACAAGTATATTTAGAAATATTGGAACTTTCTTTAGTGGAATATGGAACAATATTAAAAATACTTTTAGTGCTTTAGGTACAAAAATAGGAGATGCAATAAGCGGAGCAGTAAAAAGTGGTATTAATGGTGTTTTAGGAATGATTGAAAACATAGTAAATAAATTTATAAACATGATAAATGGTGCAATAGGTGTAATCAATGCAATTCCAGGAGTTAATATTTCAAAATTAAATACTTTAAATATTCCAAGACTTGCTGAAGGTGGGTATGTAAAAGCTAATACACCACAACTTGCAATGATTGGTGATAATAAACATCAAGGCGAGGTAGTTGCTCCTGAAGATAAAATGTTAGACATGATATTAACTGCCTTAAAAATGTTTAAGGATCAAGATAATAGTAATCAAAATAATAATAGTAATCGAGATATTATATTAAAATTCGATGGTTCTTTATCACAATTAATTAGAGTTCTAAAGCCTGAACTTGATAAAGAAAATATAAGAAAAGGCGATAAATTGATAGTGGGAGGTGCAAATTAATGATAGAAAGATATGACTTTATAGTAATAGATGGGACAACTTATAATATTGGTGTATTTGCTAATATAAAAGAAGCAGCAGATTTTTTAGATAAATATGCTAATAGAACAGAAGATGGCGATTTAAAAAGAGAACTAATAGGTGTATATTTCAATTTTTCTGACATTAAATTTGAACCTCAAACTGATGACAATTATGAGGAATTTGAAAAACTTTGGGATAAATTAACAGAACCTGAAGAATTTCATCAAATAAAAATTGCAAATTTTGAATTTAAAGCCTATTTTAATAATGTATCAAGAGTTATTTATGGTTTCGAAAATGATCGAGCATATAGAAAAGATATGACAGTGAACTTTACGGCTAAAAAGCCAGCAAGGAGTTGATAGTTATGAAAACAAAAGCTCAAATAATATTTGGATTCATTGATGTTACAGCGAAAAAAGATAGCAATTTAACTACCAACGACAAGCAGGAATTTGTAAATTTAAATGATCTGAAGCAAGATAACATAGAAGAAATTAAATATGGAACTTGTGAAAAAAATCAATTTGCTTTAGATGGTACTTTTGAATTAATGCCAGAAAAATTAGATAATATGTGCTTATGGTCTAGCAGTATGAGCAACGAAAATGGTCTGTTTGAAAAGCCACCAATACTGGAGATTAATTTTACAAAGCCACATAGTAGTTTAGGATTAACATTTCTATTTAGTAAAACTGGAGATTATTGTAATCATATAAATCTAACATATTATGACAAAGATAATCAATTAATAAATGAAGCAGATTTCTATCCTGATAATTATCAATATGTATGTAATAATGTTGTTGAAAATTATCAAAAAATAGTGATTGTGTTTTGTAGTACAAATAATCCATATAGATACTTGAAATTATATCAGATACAATATGGTGCTGATAAAATATTTGAGGGCGATAATTTAATGAGTGCTAATATACTTGAAGAAATGGATTTATTAAGTTCAGAATTAAGTATAAACACATTAGATTTTACAGTTTATTCTGTAGATGATGAATTTAATATCATAAATCCTACAGGATTTTATAGTTTATTGCAGGAAAGACAGGCTTTTAAAGTAAAAGAAATACTATTAAAACAAAATAAAGAAATTGATATGGGAACATTTTATCTTGACACATGGAAAAATAAAGATAATAAAATAATGCAATTTAAAGCAATAGATTTAATTGGAATTATTGATAAAACTGATTTTGATGGTGGAATGTATTTTAATGTTAATTTTGAAGATATAATCAAAGAAATAATGACTTCTGCAAAAGTTGAGGATGCAAATATAGAAATACAAGATGATTTGAAAAAAATAAAAATGACAGGATATATTCCTGTATGTAGTCATAGAAAAGCTTTACAGCAAATTGTATTTGCAATAGGTGCGGTAATTGATTGTAGCAGAAGTAACAAAATAAAAATATATACAATTGTGGATAAAGAGGATAACAACACTATTGAACAAACTAATATATTCCAAGGAACAAAAACAGTAGAACAAAACGATATTGTTACTCATGTTGCAATAACAGCACATAATTATATAAAAAGTACAGAAAATGAAGAAGTATATAAGGGAACATTAAATGCAGGAGATAATAAAGTATTATTTGATAAACCTGTATGTGATATATCTTGTACAGGAGGAACAATAAAAGAATATAATTGCAATTATGCTATTGTAAATTGTGCTACTGAAAAAGAAATTATAATTATTGGACATAAGTATGTGGATAATACACAAATAATGGCTGTTGAATTAGAAAACATAAATGAATCAAACAAATCTAATACATTAAAAATAGAATCTGCTTATTTCATAAATAAGAATAATGCACAAACTATTGCTAAAAAGGTATTAGACTATTATAAGGATACATATACAACAGGATTTGATTTTATTTCACAAGGAGAGCAATTAACGGAAGATGTAGCAATAGAAAGTGATGATTTTAGTAGGCAATTAGTTGGTCATATTAAGAAACTGGATATTGATTTAACAGGTGGATTTATAGCAAGTGGAGAAATAAATGCAAGAGTTAGATTATTAACAGTACAAAGAGAAGTAAACTTAAATATTGATATAGGTTCAATGTTAATAAGAAATACTTATGTTAAATTGATAAGCAAAGGAGATGAAAGCAATGGATGATTTGATTTTTGATAGATTATTAAGCGATGTAGAAAAAGCTATTAATAATCCAAACAATAGTGAATATTTAAAAGGCAGTTATAATTATACTGATTTAAATAGAGTAGAACAATGGTGTCAACATTTAATGAATATTCTATCAAATTATGGATTTGCTGAAACTCTCAACATAAAAACTAATTGGAATTTAAAAGAGTATCCAACTAGAGCTCAAATAGATAGAATAAGACATAATATTGATAAATTAAAGGATTTTTGCTATGGGATTATTACAGAAACAATAGTCTATAATAATACAATGAATTATGAACAAGCAAATATACTTGAAAAAATATTGTTTGATATAGATCAATATTTTAAAGAAATGAATACTGTGTTAGATTTGCCTTATAATTTTGGTACAACATTAATTCGCAGAAATTATGTGGAATTACCTATAAATACAGATACAATAGAAACAAAACATAAAGTTCCTACAAATTACAATGTAGGAATTTTACTTATAAATAGAAAATATATAAAATTGATAGAGGAGGAATAGAAATGGCTTATGGAATAACTTATATAACTACACAAGGTGCAATTTTAGCAGCTAAAACATTACAATCAAAAACATTATCTTTTTCAAAGTTTGCGATTGGTAGTGGAGAAATTGCAGACGATAGTGTGGATACAATAAAAGCTTTGACAGGATTAGTTGATAAAAAATTAACTTTTGATATAACAAAAATCAAAAGAGAAACAGATACACAAGTAACTGTTAGAGGTCTTTTTAAAAATACTGATGCTGAAGATAGTTTTTATTTAAGAGAATTAGGATTATTTGCTATTGATCCTGATACACAACAAGAAATATTATTTGCATATATAAATTATGGTTCAGAAGCGGAATATATAAATAATTCTATAACAGAAAAGAAAGAACATTACTATGATATGATTATTACAGTAGATAATGCAAATAATGTAACAATTACTGTAGATCCAAGCACAGTATATGTTAATGAACAAGAGTTAAATGAAAAAGCAGATGAATTAAAAAATGATTATGATGCAAAATTTAGTGATTTAAAATCAATTGTTGTTGCTTCAAATTCAGGAGCACATAATAGTATTTATAGAGGAAAAGACATAACTGATTTATTCTATGATGGAACATTGTCAAAACAAATTGCAGCAGGAACATTTGACGATATTTTCATTGGAGATTATATCATAGGAAAAGTAAGTAAAAGAAAATATTTAGTAGCTGACATTAATTATAGATTAAATATGGGAGATACTGAATGTAAAACACCACATGTTTTAATGATACCTGAAAGAATAATGGGAACAGCACAAATGAATGAATCTCATGTTACAACTGGAGCTTATGTTGGAAGTAAAATGTACACAACAAATTTAGAACCATTTAAAACAGTAATTAAAAACGATTTTGGAACAGGTCATATATTGAAACATAGAAATCACTTACAAAATGCAGTTACAGGTAATTATGAATCTGGTGGAACTTGGTATGATAGTGATATAGAATTAATGAATGAATGTATGGTATATGGAAGTAATATATGGCACAATATTCTGTGTGGTACTAACTTACCAAATAATTATGAAATAGATAAATCTCAATTATCATTATTCAGATTAAGACATGATTTTACAGTTGCAAGAAATGATAATGGAGAAAGATTTTGGTACTGGTTAAGGAGTGTGGTTTCTTCTTCGTACTTCGCTAGTGTCAACAACGGTGGTGTTGCTGGCTCCAGCGGTGCGGCTAGTTCGGACGGTGTCCGTCCTGCTTTCCTAATCTACTAATCAGGCATCAGACAGGGCTTTATGCCCTGTCATAAAAAATAGCTGTTTTTCAATGCAGTTAAAATTATATAAAAAATATGATATGATTTGAAACGAAAAACAAAAAAAGGAGTAAATAGTATTATTAGCAATGTCGGATATAAAGAAAAGTCAAAGGTCAGAATCAAAATTAGAAGTTATACATGGTGCTTATGCGATTAGAATGGCTGTAACAAATTTAGCAGAAAATAATTTTTATATAACTTTTTCTAAAATTGAAAATAGAATTGCAGAAAGAGTAAAAGGACTTGAAGAAAAAGAACAACAAAGAATAAAAGAAAATATGTATAAATTTTATAGAAATCAAATAACTAGAGTTTCAAATAATGTAATAGAACTAGCAACTGGAATAAGTAGACATTTAAGAATTGCAAACACAATATTCCCTACATATATGTCGGAATTTGAAGAAAGGCGATTAGAAATGGACAGAGCAATGGCTTGTTGTAATGCCTTACAAGATGAACTTCAATATGCAGGAGAATGTTTATATGCTGATTTAAATAAGTATATGAATCTAGTTTTACAAATTCAAAAAGAATTTAATATGATTAAGTCACTTCGACAAACTGACAATAGATTTTTAAAAAATATAAAAAAATAGTGGGTAACCTTTGCATGTGGTTTCTTCTTCGTACTTCGCTAATGTCAACAACAATGGTAATGCTAACTACAACGGTGCAGCTAATTCGAACGGTGTCCGTCCTGATTTCACAACCCATACATTTTATATGAACAAGATTTCATCGTATGGATATGGGAAAAGGAAAGGAAAGGTTATCCCTTCAATTTGAGAAAATTGATAAATGCTAATCATTATGTATTTGGATAAGTCCAGTAATACTATAAAAGTGATTTTTATGAATGTTTATTATGATGCTAATAAAATATATGAAGCAGGAACAAAGGCTATAAAAGGAGCACCTTTTAAGTATAAGGCACAATTATTTGAAATGAACCATTTATTAGAAACAGCACAACTTTTGCAAGCACTAAAAAATGGTGAGTACAAGCCAATAAAAGGAACTAAATTCACATTAAATGAAAGAGGGAAAATTCGACATATTACAACAAATAATATGATAGATAAAACTATAAATCATTTAATGTGTGATGAAGTACTAACTCCTGCAATTACTCCATACTTGATCTATGATAATGGAGCAAGTCAAAAAAATAAAGGTGTAGCTTTTCATAGAAAAAGATTTGAAATACATTTACACCAATATTATAGAAAACATAAAAGTAATGAGGGATATATATTGTTAATAGACTTTTCAGGATATTATGCAAGTATCCCTCATAAATTATGTTTGAAAAATTTAGAATATTTTTTAAGGAAAACTAACAAAGAAGAAGCACAAATTACTTTGTGGATTTTAAAAAACTTATTTGATGTATTTAATATAGATAATAAAAACGGAAAAGGTGTAGATATAGGAAGTCAGCCATCACAAAATATTGGTATTTCATATCCATCAAAAATAGATAATTATATAAAAATAGTAAGAGGATGTAAATACTATGGCAGATACACAGATGATAGTTATATTATTCACGAAGATAAAGAATTTCTAAAAGATGTATTAAGAAATATTAAGAAAATAGCTGATGAATTAGGATTAGTGATAAATGATAAAAAAACAAGAATTGCAAAGCTATCACAGCAATATAAGGTCTTGCAAATTAATTATTCATTAACAGAAACAGGAAGAATTATAAAAAAGATAAATCCAAAAGCAATAACAAGAGAAAGGCGAAAACTAAAAGCCTATAAAAGATTACTAGATAAAAATAAAATAACAATTGAGGATATAGAAAATATATTCAAAGGTTGGATGTCTAGTAACTATAAAATTATGTCAAAAATGCAAATAAGTAATATGTATCAATTATACTATGACTTATTTAGAAGGAGGGTAAAATGGAAGAATCATTCAAAATTACATTGGCTGATGGAACACAACTTAAAGACTTAAAATTAAGTGGAAATAATTATATTTCTAAAACAAAAATAACAGAAGAAGATTTTGAAGGAAAATTATCAAAAGTTATAATTGAAAACGAAACTCAAAAAACTTCTGAAGAATTTGAACACATGGAATTAGTACAAATAGTTCATTATGAAAATGGATATTATTTTATATTAAGAGAATTATCTGCAGATGAACTAGATAAAATAAAAACAAAGGCTGATATAGAATATTTGGCAATGATGACAGACATTGATTTAGAGGAGGTGTAACGATGAACGAACATAGCAAAAATTACGAAAAGGTAAAAAAATATTATGATAATGGCATTTGGAGCAAAGCAAGGGTTTACAATGCAGTTGGTAAATGGATTACACCAGAGGAATATAAGGAAATTACTGGAGAAGATTATAAATAGTAGAGGACGATAAATAATCGTTCTTTTTTTAATTTTACAAGAGAGGAGAAAAAAGCCTATGGATAATCTAGAAGTTGAACTTGCTCACTTGGAAGAAAGAGCGAAGTCTAATACCAAAAGATTAGATGAACACGAAACAAGACTTACAAGTCTTGAAAAAACTTATTCTATAATGGAAAAAATGGAATATAGAATGGGTAATATGGAAGGTTCTGTTAATGAAATAAAAACAGAATTAAAAAATAACAAAGAGCAAAAAGGTATGAAATGGGATAAATTAATTGATTATTTATTCTATGCCATATTAGCATTTGCTCTTTTTAAATTAGGTTTAAAATAGGAAGGAGGAAATAATAATGAAACAAGCATGGAGTGATTTAAAAAGTTTTGTAACAATAGCATTTACTTTTACTATTATAGCTTTAGTTTTAATTGTTGCACTAAAAGGCAACTGGGATATATTTCAAATAGTTTTTACTTTGTTTTCTAATATAGCAACAGCTGTTTTCACATATTTCTTTACAAAGAAGACAAATACTGAAAAAACCACTGAAATAGAGACAACAAATGATACTGACCAAGTTTGAAAAACGGCTTAAAATCAATTCTCGCAAGCCGTTTTTTCAATGCCGTAAAAAAATTACGGCATTTTTAAAATACTGGAAGAAAAACAAAAAATCTTCCAGTATTAATTTTTTATAAGGAGGTCTTCAATATGGATGAAGAAAAAATCGAATTAACTGAAGAAATGGAAAAAGAATTTTCAAATGGGAAAGGAGAAGAAGAATAATGAGTAATTCAAGTTTAGTAAATGTAAATGTTCCAGCACATTCTAATAATTATACTGTTGGAAGAAGTGGAAGAAAAATTGAATATATTGCTATACATCACATGGCAGGAATATTAACTGCAAAACAATGTGGTGCTATATTCCAAAATGGCAGTAGAAAAGCATCAAGTAACTATGGAATAGGAAAAGATGCAGAAGTAGGGTTATTTGTTGATGAAGCAAATACATCTTATTGCAATTCAAATTGGGATGCAAATTGCAAGTCGGTAACAATAGAAACTTCAAATGATATATGTGCAGGTAATTGGCACGTATCAGATAAAGTTTTAAATAAACTTATTGAATTAGTTGCAGATATTGCAAAAAGAAATAATTTAGGTAAACTTGTAAAAGGTCAAAATCTAGTATGGCATAGAATGTACACAGCTACTACCTGTCCACGGAGATTATTTATTAAGTAAAATGGATTATATTGCAGAACAAGCAAATAAAATAAATAATAACCAAAATGCAACAACAGATAATACAACAAATAATTCAACAGGATATCTAGTTAAAGTAACTGCAAATGTATTAAATATTAGAGCAGGAGCAGGAACCAATTATGCTGTATCAGGTCAAATCAAAGACAAGGGAACTTATACAATAGTAGCAGAAAGTGATGGACAAGGTGCTAGTAAATGGGGCAAATTAAAATCTGGTGCAGGTTGGATAAGTTTAGATTATGTAGAAAAAATATCATCTGGAAAAGTTGAAACAGTTACAACAACATCAGAAATAAAAAAAGGCGATAAAGTTAAAGTAAAACAAGGTGCGAAAACATATACAGGTGGAAGTTTAGCATCTTTCGTATATGCTAATAGTTATGATGTTATTGAAGTAAATGGAGATAGAGTTGTAATAGGAAAAGGAAATGTTGTAACTGCAGCAATACACAAAAATAATCTGATAAAAATTTAAAAAAGCACTGTTTTTTCAAAAAACAATACTTTTTATATTATTTTTAGATGAAAAATCACAAAAAAAGTGCAATAGAAGAGAAAAAAATCTCTTCTATTGTATATTTTTTAAATTTTGTTGTATAGTATATAATATGTCAAATGCTTCTTTACAAGTAGTATTATTTAGATCAATACTTTGTATTCTTTCTATAATATTATTATAAGAAGATATTTGACATTCAGATGCAAGATTAGAGACTATTTGGAAGGTAATATTACAAGATTCTAGTAAATGTGAATATTTTTCTAGTTTGGCGATTGGAAATCCACATTTAATTATATTAGGACTCATATTTGTTAATTTTAATCCAATTTCATTAGAAACTAATCTTGCATCATCATTTAAAAAAATATAAAAAATACCTACTTTGAACATATATACAGAATTAGAATCTTTTTCTTTTAATTCATTATACTGCTTTAATAGTTTGCTCATTTTTTCTTACTCTCCTTTTTGATTTTTTTCTTATAATAATGTCTCCAGGTTCACATTCAAGAACATCACAAATTTTTTCTAAGGTATCAAAATGAATGGCTGTTGTTTCATTGTCCATTAAGTGACTAAGTGATTGATAACCACCTTCCATATTTTTGATAAACCAGTATTTTGATTTCTTTTTTTCTTTTAGTATTTCATTTACTCTTATATAAATCATTTTTCCACCTCACTTTCTTTCTAATAGATATTTTAGAACAAACTCAATCATATTTTAACTACACTGGCTTTGACTTAAACAGGTTATAACTATTTTACAAAGTAGGTATAAAGTGATATAATCAAAGACAAATGAGGTGGATATAAATGGAAGAAATATTAAAAAATATAAAAAGTATGATTGAAAACAACAAAAATGATGAAGCAATTAAATATATAGATAAAATATTGTCAAAAAATAAAAATGTGGAAAGTTATATTGATGATCTAATAAATGATTTAAAATAAAAGTCGAAAAATGTCGAATTATGTAAGTTAGCAATACCAACGGAAAGAGGCTTCTGTACCTAACACCTAGCATAGTTATCATAAGTTACATAATATGGTAAAATATTAAGTAAGAGGTATCTCTAAAAGGAGGGGGTATTAATGAATATATATTTGCCAAAATTCAATATATTTGATAAAATACTAAAAAAGATTTTTATAAAATATACAGAAAAGATTTATAGAAATGGTGTTATAGATGGGTTTAATTGGAGAGAAAAAAGATGAAGATTTAATATGGAAAGAACTAAAAAAATATGGAATACATAATGAAAAGGAATTAGATGAAGCAATAAGTAAAACAACTTTAAATATAAGTGGTTTTGTAACTAAATTATAAAAATGTGCAAGGCTGTAATAAGGCTGTAATGAAATATTAATAAGATAAATTAAAAATAAAAAAATATAAGCTGAAAGTGAACGGAGAGTAGGAAATGAGAAATATTAAACTAACAATAGAATATGATGGAAAGGACTTCAATGGATGGCAAAAACAGCCAAAATAAATGGGTTTGAACATATTTTGAATTGATTTCAAAATAGTTCAAACCCTATATATTGCCTACTTTTAAATTTTCGATATATTTTCAAATAAATACAAAATATGTTGAAAATAATTCGCGTGGCTGAAACGGTGGCTGAAAAACAAAATAATTAAAAGTCTATTGTTAAGCCATTTTCTTTTAAATAATTATAAGATAAATCAATGTGAGTTTGTTTGAATTTATCAAAAACATCACAATATACATTTAATGTAGTGGATACATTTGCGTGTCCCATTATTTTCGCTAAAACGGAAGCTGGCATACCAGCTTCAATACATCTAGTAGCAAAAGTATGACGTAACATGTGCTGGTGTAATTTAAATCCATCTCCAATATTATATTGTTCACAAATATATTTAAACATCATATTAGTTGTATCTGTACTAATACATTCTTTTTTTGAATTACAAAATAATAAATGTAAATCATTTTCTTGATAATATGAAGAGGCAAGATATTCTTTTAATATATTTTCTACATGATGATCCATTATAATATCACGAGTTCCATTAATTGTTTTTGTATATGATCCAATCGTGGCTCTTTCATTTAGACCACGTGTAATAGTTCTTTTAATATGAATTATTTTGTTTTTAAAATCAACATCATCTATATCTAAAGCATTAATTTCACCCATTCGCATACCAGTATATAATGCAATTAGAAATTGATATTTATATCTATATTTTGAAGTTTCTTTAAGAACTTTTACAAATTGTTGCTGTTCTTCAATTGTAAAAGCTTTTATTTTTTTATCTTTAATATTAGAATAAGGTATAGAAAATTCTATTTGGTCATCTAAAAAGTTATATCTTAAAATATTTCTTCTAACAGCAATTTTAAATGTTTGATTTACAATACCATATATTTTAGCAATTACAGAATTAGAATATTTAGTTATATATACAAAAAAATCTTTCAAATCTTTTTCGGTTATTTTTTGTAATTCCATATCAGCTATATAATGATTTGAGATTTCTTTTAATGTAAGTAACTTCCTTCTATATGAAGATGGTTTTAATTTATTCATCATATAACCGTTTTCAATATATTCTTTTGCAATAGTGTTAAATGTGATTTTAGATTTGTCAACATAAGTGTTAGTATTTAATTCTGTAATAACTTTTTCTAATTTTAATTTTACCTCTTGCCTTGTCTTTCCAGATATAGTTTTCCTTTTTCTTTTTCCATTTTTATCATACATTTCAATAGTGTATTCTGCAATCCAATATGTATTTCCATTAATTTCTCTTTTGAATATAGTTCCTTCGCCATTACCTCTTTTTCTAGACGATGTGTTCATAAAAAAACCTCCATTTTTCAAATTATTTTTTTGACAAAACACTTGAAAAATAGAGTAAGTTTGTATATAATACAAAAGTAATCACTTTTCGAAGTGTTTATGCTCTGGGTAATGTGTGGTGTTCCGCAAAAACTAAACACATTATCCTTTATTTTTTTATAATATATTTCCAGTAAATACAATATTGTTACTACATTCAATAATAATAGTAGTACCAGAAGGAAAAAAGTCCTTCATTAATAATGAGATGGTATTTCCTAAAGCTACTCCATAAGTAGAGTCATTTTCTGATTTATTAAATATTTCACTATCTAATATATTAATAAATACTTTTTCATCTTTAGTGTATATTTCTTTAATTGTATAACTTGCTTTTTTTGGTGTTACAATGTAATCACTATATCCTTTGTATTGTTCATTAGCTTTTATAATAGATTCATTTGAGATTTTGCTATTTGTTGATATTGTAGAATTAGAAGTTTCATTTGGATTCATCAAAGCAAATACAATTATTCCCACAAATAATAAAAATAAAATAATAACTAATATCCATTGGCTTGTAAATTTAAACATTTAATATCACTCCTTTCTTTTAAATGCACTTGTATTTTCTGATTTAATTACTTTTCCTAAAATTTGAATTTGAGAAATTTGTTCTACATAGATTTTTAAAGTTTTATAACAAGCATTCATTGCTATAAGTTCATAATAAGTTTTGTCTTCACTTAATACTATTTTACGAATAGTATTTTTATTATTTAATTTAATTAAATAAGTTGCATTATCATCAATAATATTTTGCTTATATATCAAAGCTAAATCTCCAATATCTAATAATGGAAACATTGCATCATCTTCAGATATAAATTCAAAATAATTATTATCTTCACAACTTCCTTCAATTAAATCTGATACATTAATATTTAGGTAATCAGCTAATAATTCTACTTTATTCATTCTAGGTAGTCGTGTACCATTACACCAACTAGAAATAGCAGATTTATTAATATCCAAATCATTTATAATATCGGTTTGAGTTTTTCCTTTTAAATCCATATAGTAATTTAAATTTTTAGAAAAAATTTTTTTATATTTGTCATCTGATATCATATTAAAACCTCTCTTCCTTTGATTTGCCTATATTATAATACTAAAAGTAGAAAAAAGCAATAAAAAAGTTTTAATTTTTCTACTTTTAGTATTGACATTCTACAAAAAGTAGAATATAATGTGAAAAAATGAAGAAGGGAAGTGAAACAAAATGTTAAAAATTACATTAACAGCAGCAAGGGTTAATGCAGGTTTTTCATTAGATGAAGTAGCTGAAAAGATTAACAAAAGTAAAGGAACAATAATAAATTGGGAAAAAGGTAGAACATCTATGAAAATAGCAGAATTTGAGGAACTTTGTAATTTATATAAAATTTCAAAGGATTATATTATTTTGCCTACAACTCTACAAAAAGTAGAATAGAAAGGAGAAAAAATGAAAAAAAATAAAAATTGCGGAACACCACACAAAAAAAGGAGGAAAGGAAATGGAATTACAAGATAATGTTTTTTATACCCCAACACAATTTGCAGAACTGAGAAATTGTAGTGTACCAACAGCACTAAGTATTTATAATTCGCCAGATTTTCCAAGTGAAAATTTTGGAAAAGAGAAAGTTGCATTAGGTAGTGCAATAAGAGAATGGTACCAAAAGAAAAGATTAAAGGGGGATGAACAATGAAAATAGTTAATAAAAAGAAATTTATAAAATCAGTAGCAACGCTAGCAATGATTATATTCTTAATAATTATATTGATAAATGAGATTGCGAATAAACCAAAATATACAGAAACATATAAAACTATTTATATATCTGAAGATGAAACATTATGGAGTATTGCAGAAGAATATAAAAAGCCAAATCAAGATATTAGAGAATACATATATGAAATAAAAAAATTAAACAATATGGAATCTGCAGCAATATATGAAGGTCAAGAATTAACAATCATTATATATGAGAAGGTTAAATAATAATGGAAAGATGCGATGATGAGAAGGTAGTTTTTAATGCTAGAGTAAATGAAGATGAAATGATAATTTCAATTAATGAATATAAAGAATTAAAAGCTCGTATAGAATGGCAAGATGATTGTATTAGTAGTAGAAATAGAGAATTTGAAAAAATGAAAATAGAATTAGAAAGCACAATGTTTGAAAATTCAATGCTAAAGAAAGGAATAATAAATTTTATAAAAAATATGGGAGGAAACTATGGACAAACTAGATAAATGCTATATTTGGCACATTATAACATTGGCTACAATGAAATATAAATTAAGAAATTTGAAAGGGGTGAAGTAAGAATGATAGGAAAACATAGTCAAGAAGGATTGAAAATTAAAGAACTAGAAGAAACAATTGCATTAAAAGACAGAAAAATCACAGAAATAAAATTAAGCTTATCTGATATTTTATTGCAAATTAGAAATATTAATGAATCAAATAACTATTCTGATCCAAGTGTTAAACAAAGAAAAATATCAGAATTATGTACAGATACAAGATATGAATTACTTATTGATGAAATTGATATGAACTATAAGAAACAAGACAAAAAAATAATAGAACTACCAAATACCGACCAAAGTACAAAATAGTTCTATAAAACACTTATGTAAATGCTTTAATTTATTCTAACATAGAGTAATTTGAAAATCAAGAGCAGAAATGGAGGAAATATGCACAAAAATTGTAGTATTTGTGGAAAAGAATATGAAGGATATGGCAATAATGCACAACCAGTAAATAATGGCAGATGTTGTGATTATTGTAATGCAACGATAGTGGTTCCTAGAAGGATGCAAGACTATAAAAATAGAAAGGAATGTAATTTAAATGGAAATTAGAATTTATAATTTAAAACTAAAGAATTTTAAGGGGATAAAAGAATTACAAATTGATTTTAATGGCAAAGATACAAATATTTTCGGAGCAAATGCAACAGGAAAAACAACAGTATTTGATGCATTTAAATGGCTATTTTTTGATAAGGATAGCAATGATAGAAAAGATTTCAATATTAAAACACTAGATGAAAATAACAATCCAATTCATTTTTTAGAACACGAGGTAGAGGCAACATTAATTATAGATGGACAAGATATTACATTTAGAAAAATGTTGAAAGAAAAATGGGTAAAAAGAAGAGGACAGGAAAATCAAGAATTTGCAGGACATGAAACAAACTATTGGATAGATGAGGTACCTGTAAAAAAGAAAGATTACGAAGAAAAAATAAATAGTTTAATACCAGAAAGCTTATTTAAATTGATTACGGATCCATCATTTTTTAATAATGTAATGTCGTGGAAGGAAAGAAGAGAACTTTTAATCAGTATTTCTGGAAGTAATATTACGGATGAAGATATTTTGAATTCTGATGAAAAGTTTGCAACTTTAAAAGAGAATCTACAGAGTAGAAAAATAGAGGATTATAAAAAAGTTATTGCAGCTAAAATAAAAGAGCTAAACGCAGAAAAAGAAAAAATACCAGTAAGAATTGATGAGTTAACTAATACTTTAATTACAGAACATAATATTGATTACAATAAATTAGAAGAAGAAAAAGAAACATTAAATCAAGAATTACATAAAATAGACTTGGAAATGACAGATATACAAGCAAGAGCAAAGGAAAATTTGAAAAAAGCTGACCAATTAGCAATTGCTAAAAATGAATTAAATAATTTGAAATTCAAACTAGAAACAGAAAATAGCAATAAAAATTCAAAAGAAGAAATAATACTTAACAATGAAAAAACAGTATTAGAAAACTCTTTAAGAAATAGCAATAAACAACTTGAAGAGCTAACATTCAATATAGAAAAGGATCAAAAAAGAAAAGAAGAATTATACAAACAATGGGATGAAGTAAATAATACTAAATTAGAATTTGACCCTAATTCTTTTATATGTCCTACTTGTAAGCGAGAATATGAAACAGACAAAATAGAAGAAATGAAACAACAATTTGAAAAGAATTTTGTAGAACATAAGGAAAGTAGAAAAGAGGAAATTAACAAAGAAGGACAATCTATTAATAAAAGAATAGAAGAAAGCAAAGAAAATATAACAAAATTAAAAAATCAAATAGAAGAAAGTACAATAAAATTAAGCGAAATAAATACTAAAATAGAAAAATTAAAAAATGAAAAAGAGAAAATTGAGAAATTTGATGTTACAAAACTTCCACAATATCAAGAAAAATTGAAAGAATTAGAAGAATTGCAAAAAGTAGTTGAAAATTTAGTGAAAGAAGATACTGCAGAAATACAAAATAGAAAAACAAGCATTATGGAGCAAATAAATAATATAGATAAACAATTAAATGAAAAAAATGTGCAAGAAAGAACAGCAATGCGTATAGAAGAATTAAAATCAGAAGAAGAAAACATTTCACAAAAAATTCAAGAATTGGAATCTCAAGAGTTCCAAATAGAAGAATTTATAAAAACTAAAGTTGAATTATTAGAAAATGCAATAAATAGTAATTTTGAAATAGTAAAGTTTAGATTGTTTGATACGCAAATAAATGGAGGACTTATAGAATGTTGCGATACATTAGTAAATGGTGTTCCGTATTCTGATGTTAATAATGCACATAAAATAATAGCAGGATTAGACATTATAAAAACATTATCTAGATTTTATAATACGACTGCACCAATTTTTATTGACAATAGAGAAAGTATAAATGATTTATGCAAAATAAATGCACAAATAATCAGTTTAGTAGTAACAACGGATCCTAAATTAAGAATAGGAGTGATGATGTAATGAAAGAAAAAACTGATATCATTTTAGAAATAAAAAAAGACAAAAATGGTGGTGTTAGTGCGTCTATCAATGATGGTACCGTTATAGAAGTAATAATTGGTATTGCTGAAGCCATACAACTTATAATTGATGGAACTGGACAGAATAAACAAACTATATTAGCAGATATAGAAAAGGCAATAGATATATTAAATGAAAGTGAGGAAAAATAAATGAATAATGAAAATTTAAAAGTATCAAGTAAATCAAATCCAAATGCTGTTGCGGGAGCAATAGCTGGGATATTAACTGAAAAAGGAAAGGTAGAAATGCAAGCAATAGGAGCAGGTGCAGTAAATCAAGCTATAAAAGCCATTGCTATTGCTAGATCGTATGTAGCAGCAATCGGCATTGATTTAGTATGTGTACCTGCTTTTTGTATAGTAAATGTAGAAAATGAAGATAAAACAGGTATGAAATTTATAGTAAAGGGGGCTAACTAATTATGAGTACTGATTTAGTAAAAAAAGAAGATAAGCAAATTATTGTAAAAGAAGAAAAGAATATTACTGATAATGTATTAAATAAAATACATCAATTTCAAAGTAATGGACAAATATATTTTCCAAATAATTATAGTCCAGAAAATGCATTAAAAAGTGCATGGCTAAAATTACAAGAGGTTAAAGATAAAAATGGAAAATTAGCATTAGAAGTTTGTACACAACCAAGTATTGCAAATGCTCTATTAAATATGGTTATACAAGGATTAAATCCAATGAAAAACCAATGCTATTTCATACTATTTGGAAATCAATTAACATTAATGAGATCATACTTTGGATCAATAGCAGTAGCAAAACAATTTGGAGAAATTAAAGAAATAACTGCTGAAGTAATTTATGAAGGCGACAAAGTTGAAACTCAAATTAATAAAGGAAAAACAACAATATTATCACATACAAGAAGTTTTGAAAATATAAATAAAGCTAAAATAATCGGAGCTTATGCAACAATTATATATATCAATGATGCTGAAGAAAGCATAATAATGACAATAGACCAAATAAAAACATCTTGGAAAAAATCAAAGTTAAATCCAGAAAATAAAGATAGTACACATTCGCAATTTACTGAAGATATGTGCAAAAGAACAGTTATAAATAAAATATGTAAGTATTATATAAACACAAAAGATGATAGCAATTTAAATATGATAAAACTAGCGTTTGAAACATCTGATGAAGAACTAAAAGAAAGTGAAGTAGAGTATGAAATACAAGAAAATGCAAACAAAGAATACATTGACATAGATACTGGAGAAATAAAACCAATAGAAGCACCTGCATCTGAAGAAACAAATGTATCTGAAGAAGTAACAAATGAAAGGCCATCATTCTAGTGAAATTGAAAGTATTAGGTAGTAGTTCATCTGGAAATTGCTACCTAATAGAAGCATCGAATGAAGAAAAATTGATATTAGATGCAGGTATCAATTTTAAGGATGTTCAAAAAGAATTAAATTTTAATTTCAAAGGAATTAAAGGGGTACTAATAACTCACGAGCACATGGATCATTTAAAATATGCACCTAATTTTGCTTTGAATGGAATGGATATATATGCATCGAAAGGAACTTTTGCTAGACTTAATTTAAATGGCCATAGATTTAAAATAATAAAAGCATTACAACAATTTGAAGTTGGGAATTTTGTAATACTTCCATTTGATACACAACACGATGCAGCAGAGCCATTAGGATTTTTAATACAATATAAGCCTACTGGTGAAAAATTATTATATGCTACAGATACTTACTACATTAAATATAAGTTTAGTAAATTAAATTATTTACTATTAGAATGTAATTACAATAAAGAAATTGCAAAAAACAATGCTACAAATGGAATAATAAATAAAACCAGGTACAGTAGATTATTAGAAAGTCATTTTAGTTTGGAAAATGTATTAAAGTTTCTAAAATCAAATGATTTGACATATACGAAAAACATAATTCTTTGCCACCTTTCAAATGATAATGCAAATCAAGAAATTATGAAAAATGCAGTATATGGACAAACTGGTGTACCAACGACAATAGCAAGACCAGGTTTAAATATGGAATTAAAATTATATCCATTTTAATAAGAGGTGGGGTATATGAATAATGTAAAAGCAATAGCACAATTAGAAGATTTAAAAAGAGACAGGTTAAGTTTCGTACACAATGATGAATTAGACAATGTGTTTTTAAATGACATAAAAGCAATTAGTTTGGCAATAAATGCTTTGAAAAAATGCCCAGAAATTAAGGACGATTCATTTAAGTGTAGAATGTGTGGAAAAGAATTAAAAACTTGGAGAAGTATCCAAAAAGGTTTTGGTCCTATATGTGAAAAGAAATATTTGGATGATGTTTATAACAATCAGCAAATCAACATAGAAACTATAATACAAAAGAAAGGAGAGGTAAATTAGTATGGCCAGTAAAAAAGATACATATTATTTTAGTCACGATGCAAATGCACTTTCGGATCCAAAAATATTAGCAATGAGATGTGACTATGGATTAGAGGGATATGGGTTATATTGGGCAATTATAGAAATGTTAAGAAATGAAGCTACATACAAATTGCCTCTCAATAAAAATACATATAGAGCTATAAAAATACAAACAGGAACAACAATTGACGTAGAAAAATATGTAAATGATTGTATTAAAGAATATGGAAATAATGAAACCGAAAACGGATTATTTAATACTGATGGTAAATCCTTTTGGTCAGCAAGTTTATTAAGAAGAATGGAACAATACGAAACATTAAAAGAAAAAAGAAGCCAAGCAGGAAAAAAGGCAATGCAAAATAGATGGGGAAAACAAAATGATAACAAAGTTATAACAAATAAAACTAAAAAAAAGATAAAGGGAGTATTAACAAATAACGATGTTATAACAAAGTTATCTAAAAAGAATAACAAAGTTATAACAAGTGTTATCAAAAAAGGTAGTAGACTTATAGCAAAAAATAACAAATTAAATAAAATAAAATCAAATCAAATTAAATTAAATAAAATTAAATTAAAAGAAATGAAATCTATCTATCCATCTAATCATAATTACACAGAAAATAAAAAATTAGACGAGATGATGGATGAGATGGACAAGATGGAATTTCAAAGAATTATAAGTAATTGTAATTTATTAAGATTAAATCCTCAATTATGTCAGGAAATTACTGAAATAATAAAAGAATTATATATAAGTCCAGATACTAGAGAAAAAATAGATGGTATTAGTGAAAGAAATGTTATGTATGCATTAAAACAATTTGCAATTGCAAATACTAGAACACAAATACAAATACCAAAACAATATTTTAAAAAATGTATATTATCAGCAATGCAGCAAACTGAATTAAGTAGTCAATATGATATGGATACCTTATACCAGATGGAAGGAGATTAAAATGCCAGTAACTGAAAAAGAATTAGTTTCAAGACAATTAAAAATATGTGAAAACTGCGAATGGTGTATTCCAGCACTTGAATATGAATTTCCACATTGCTTATTAACGAAGCAGGAAAGAGGACTATTTGAATCTTGTCAATATTATAAAAAAAGAACTGGTATGCACATTAGTATGTAACAAACAAAAGTAAACATAAAACGGAAAAACAATAAAAAATGCGAAAATCAAAAACAAACACAAGTTAGAAAAAATATACAAAAGGAAAGGCGGAATAATTATGCAGATAGATAATATTGAAGACGTAAAAATATTATTACTAGAAATTGAAAACTTATTTACGAATTTAGACGATATAAAGAAAAATCTTGAACAACAAATCAATATAAAAGATGATGAAACACAAGACTATTTACATGAAATAGAATTGAGTAAATTAAATGCATTTGAACTTTCAAAAGTAGCTGTTTTATTAAGAGATACTAGAAAAGAAAGAAGAATGTTAAAAAATAAGTTAGAATTAATAAATACATTAAAAGGTTATTCGGATAAATACATAACAAAAGGAATAATAGCAGATACAAAACAAGCTATACAAAATATTGATACATTAAAAAGTAATCAAGAAACAAGAGAATATACACCAAGAGTGGTAAAAGAATTAAAATGTGCAAAGAAAAAGAAGGAGGAATAATAAATGGATTTTAAACAAATTGAAGAAGTACAAAGAATCAAAAGAATTAAAGAAAACAATAAATGTTTGACTTGTGAGGTTGTAATAACAAAAGAATTTAAGGAACCACCAATATCAATAGTACAAGGAAATGGTGGACCTATTGAAATGGCACAAATGGCAAAAGTATTAATAGATATTGCTGAACAACTAAAAAGAGAATTTCCAGAAATAAATGAAATCATACCAATGTTAGATAGGCATGGAGGAATGAAAACAGCATATAAAAAAGTGGAAAGTTGGGAGAAAATTTAGAAATGTATTGTGGTAGATATAAGAAAAAATGTGATGAAGCATTATATTTGGATTGTGATGTTCCAACTAGTAGTAATTATATAGATGAACAAATAATGGAATGTCAAGAATGTGTATTTTGTGAGGTAGAAAGTAAAAAATGCAAGAACATTGGAGTATTGAACAATATAAAGAATATCAGAAAAAAGGAAACAAAAGAAGTAAATATGGAGCAGTAAAAACATCTGTAGATGGACAAACATTTGATAGCAAAAAAGAAGCGGATTATTATTGCAATTTAAAATTAAGGCTGCAGGGCGGAGACATCAAAGGTTTTTGTTTGCAGCCTGTCTTTATACTAGCACCAGGATTAAAATATAAAGCTGATTTTATTGTATTTAATAACGATGGAACATCGGAAATAATTGATACAAAAGGTTTTAAAACAAAAGAATATATAACTAAAAAGAAAGTATTTGAAGACAAATATAATCTAAAAATAAAGGAGAAATAAAGGTATGAATCCAGTAAAATTTGAAGATATGAATTGCATATTTAAAGCAAAAGGTTGTGGAGATTTACCAGCTTTAAAAACTGAAAATCATATTGTTTCGTGTTGGGAAATGACTGAAAAGGAAAAGGAAGAATTTTTAAAAACTGGAAAGATATATTTATCAGTAATGGGAAATATGCAACCACCAGTAGCATTATATGTGGATAGACCATATATAAGACAATGAAAAGGAGGAAAAAATGGGAACAAGAACTACATTAGCAGATTTGAATAGTCATCTTTTTGAACAATTAGAAAGATTAAACGATGATGATCTAACAGGAGAAAAATTACAAGAAGAAAGAGAAAGGGCAAAATCAATGGCAAATATAGCGCAAACAATTATAAATAATGGAGAATTAGCATTAAAAGCTATAAAACATTATGATGAATATGGAAAAGAAAAAATGCCAGGTATATTACAAATAGGAGATAGAAATAATGAGTAAATTTTACACTGAAGAAATGAAAAAATATATTGCTGACAATTGCAAAGGAAATACAATAATGGATTTACAAAATGAATTTAATAAAAAGTTCAATACGAATATTACATATCAAGCAATGAAATCATATCTTAGTGGACATAAATTGAAAGTTGGAAGAAGAAAAGAACAACATAGAAAATACAAGGATGTACATATAGAATTTATAAAAAACAATGTAAAAGGTATTACATTAAAAGAATTAACACAAAGATTTAATAATGAATTTAATATGAATATTAGCGAAAGTGCTATTGCAAATATAAAAAATAAATATAATTTGCAAAGTGGAATAGTTGGAGGGCAGTTTGTAAAAGGACAAACTTCCTTCAACAAAGGTAAAAAATGGAGCGAATATATGTCGAAAGAAGGACAACAAAATTCCAGAAAAACAACATTTAAAAAGGGGAATATCCCTGCAAATGCAAGAAGTATTGGTAGTGAACGATTAGATAAAAACGGATATATATTAATAAAAATACAAGATGGTCACAAACACAAGAATTGGACCAGGAAACATCGTTATTTATATGAACAAGTACATGGAAAAGTTCCAAAAGGACACAAAGTTATATTTGCAGATGGTAACAATAGTAATTTTGATTTAGATAATTTAGTATTAGTATCTAATGCTGAAGAACTAATAATGAATAGAAATAATTTATTTAAAAAAGATGCAGAACTAACAAAAGCAGGTGTTGTAGTAGCAAAATTATTAGATAAAGCAAATAAAAGGAAAGAGTAAAATGCAAAACAAAGATTATGAACGATTATATTACGATGCTATATATGAAAATCGCAAATTAAAACAAATAATTGAAAATTTAGAAAATGAAATACAAGATATTAATATGTGCAGAACAAAGAAAAATGTAGACTTACAAAAATATATTATGCTGCAGATGGAAAGGAGAAAAAGTGGGAAAAAGCAACAACAATAAAACGTGTGAACAATGTATAAATTGTATGTATGTAGAAAGTGGAGATATGTATTGTGATGAACACGATAATTTCGACTTTGTATATGAAGAATTTAGTCCAACAGAAAGCTATATGTGGTGTAAGGGTAAAAAATTTATTGAAAGGTAGTGGAACAAATGAAAACAAAATATTATGATAAAAAAATATATGCTAGAAATGAAAACATAAAAGGGGTAATTATTGTAATTGTGTGTTTTTTATTAGGATATATAACAGGTTGTATAGCAGTTAACGAAGAATTAAAAAAACAAAACATAGAAAAACAAGAGCATATTGTAGAGTTAGAGTCTTTGGTAGAAGAACAACAAGTAAAAATAAATGAACAATATGTAGAGTTAGACTCATTAAGAGAAAGCATTTATATGTATCAAGTATATGGAAAGTAGGTGTTACAAATGATTAAGTTTATTATAGGTTTATTTTTAGGTGCATTTATAGGAATTGGAATAATGTGTTTATTACAAGTTGCAAAGGATGGTGATGAGTAATGGAAAAGGATATAGATGTATTAAGAGAAAGTATAATTGAGAAAAAATACCATCTTTACAAGGAAGATTTAAAAAAATGTGTAAAAAATGTAATTGATGCTTATAAAATGCAATTAGAAATAAATCAGGAACACCAAAGAGAAAATGGAGAATTACGACAAAAGATTAAAGAATTAGAAGATAGATGGGATAAAGATACACATAAATTACAAAACGATTTAGATATTGCGAATGCAGAAATACTAAGATTAAAAAAGGGAGGTGAAAAATGCACTATATAGCAAGTGTATCATTTGGAAAAGATAGTTTAGCAATGTTATTATTGCTTATTGAAAAGCAATATAAAATAGATGAAGTTATATTTTACGATACCGGAATGGAGTTTCAAGCAATATATAATACAAGAAACAAAGTAAAAGAACTATTAGAAAAACAAGAAATAAAATATACAGAATTAAGTCCAAAACAAGATTTTTTATATAAGATGTTAGAAAAAAAAGTACATAAACGAGATGGTACTATTCAATATGGCTATGGTATTTGTGGAGGAAAATGTAGATGGGGAACAACGGAGAAAAATATCACAATAACAAAATATCTAAAATCGCAATATGGACAAGACTATAAAGAGTATATAGGAATAGCAGCAGATGAAACAAAAAGAATTGAAAAAGAAAGAAATGAACATAAATTATTACCTCTTGTAGACTGGCGGAATGTCGGAAGAAGATTGCTTAAATTATTGTTATGAGCAAGGTTTCTATTGGACCGAAAATAATATTAGATTATATGAAATTTTAAAAAGAGTTAGTTGCTGGTGTTGTGGTAATAAAAACAAAAAAGAATTACTAAATATGACTAAATATTTGCCAGAATATATGGAAAAAAGAAAAGCAATCAAAAATCTAATAATTACTAAAAATAAAAAAGGGGCAGTAGTAGATAATGCTATGAAATTTTAAAGAAAGGAGAATAAAAATGCCAACAGAAAGTAATGAAAAAAATTTAGTAAAATTATTATATAAAGATCAAGATGGATTCGTAAGAGAATTGTGCAATTATGAACATAAAGAAGAAAATAGTGATGATGCTGTAGATGCAGTGGTATATGCAGCTAAAGGAATGACAGAAGGAGAAATGTCTATGTCAATTGGTATTTCAAATGAAAGTACAAGAAGAATATTAAAATTATATGGTTTAGAAACAATCACAAGGAAAAGATTTAAAAAGCTATTAATGGGGTGTGGTTTACAAAGGAATGATGTTGAAGTAATTGCAGAACAATTTTGTAATGAGAAAATACCATACACACCATTAGCTGTTCAGCAAGTAATTGAAACAATTATAAAAGAAATGGAATAGGAGAATAAACAATTATGAAATGTCCTGAAAGGTATAGAGTTATACAACAAAATATAAGACAACCTATTTTAGATGATGATAGGATTGTAAAAGGAGAATATCATATTTTAATTGAAAATCAAGCATTTTGTGAATGCTATAAAGAAAATTGTGCAGCATGGGATAACGAGAAACAAAGATGTAGAAAGGTAGGGCAGTAAGATGAAATTATTTTATATATTTTTAGATATTGATGGTGTATTAAACAACATGAATTACTGGGATGAGTGTTTTGCTAGACATCATGTAAAAGGAATAATGAGTATGCATTGCTTTCCTTTTGATCCAAAATGTTTAAATAATTTGATGAAATTGAATCAGGAATTACAAAAGCAAAATTATAATGTAAAAATAGTATTAAGTTCGACATGGCGATTGAATCGAATAGATACTGAAATAGTAAATTCAAGACTTGCAGAATATGGAATGAAAATATTTGCAAATACAATAAGTTTAAATAGTGGCAACAGGGGGTTAGAAATCAAAAACTTTCTTGAAAATGAAAAATACGGAAAAGCAGATAATTTTCTAATACTAGATGATGAAGTAAGAGATATAGAAAAGAAATTTGAAGAAATACATATTATACATACTGACTTTAATATAGGATTTGATAATGAAAAATTGCAAGAAGCAATAAAGAAAGGAAAAAACAATGATGTTAGTGTTACCAATAAAAAAGAAATGGTTTGATATGATTGTTAATGGAGAAAAGAAAGAAGAATACAGAGAAATTAAACCATATTATGAAAGCAGATTCAAAAGATATATGCCAAGACCTACAAATTTTAGAAACGAATATATTGCAGCTCAATTTGATATTGTATTTAGAAATGGATATGAATACAATTCTCCATCTGTAAGATGTGCTTGTATAGTCGATATAGGAACAGGCAAAAAAGAGTGGGGAGCAGTGCCAGGACAAAGATATTATGTATTAAAAATATTAGAAATTTTGGAGGTGAGAAATTATATGTGAATATTGTGAAAATAAGAAAAACATTAAAGAAACAGAAAGTGGAAGTTATTATAAAATTATAGGAACTGAAATAGAGCATCATGAAGAATGTATGGATAGCTATTATAATTATACGGAAAAAATACCAATAAATTTTTGCCCAATGTGTGGGAGGTTATTAAAGATACTAGATATAAAACCTACAGATAAGGATGCAGGAGCAATGGCATCATCAGTGGTAAATCCAATAATTCCAAATGTTTCAAATGAATTAACAGAAATACAAAATGCAATACAAAAACAATTACAAGAAGGAATATTACTAAAAGATACAATGACAGAGAAAGGTTTTATGAATAGTGGATTAAGTAATATTATGAAAGGGGGTTCATAACAATGGAAGAAGAAGATTATATACAATTACAAACATTATTAGCAAAGTTTAGAGTGGCAGCTATGAAAGAATATGGATCCGAAAATACATCAACCAAAACAAAGGAAAAAGATTTAAAAATTATTAGAAAAATAGATTATTTAAGAAATAATACTATATTAAATTTATATGGAGGTACTATAAGATGAAATGTACGGGTAAAGAGTGGGATACTTGTAGAGTTGAAAAAATGGGGTGCACAGGCTGTTACTATGATGAAATCGAGGTAGATGAATACATAAGAACTGAAAAGGGTTATATTTTTAAAGTTGATAATCAAAAGAAAGTGTTAAAAGGAATTAAGTTTTTAGATATGCAATACGGAAAAATTAAGAAACATTCAAAAAATATAATTGATTTAATAGAATTTGGGGACTATGTCAATGGAGAATTGGTTACGGATAAATTGCAAACACCTTGTAGAATTGGAGTTCAAGGAAAAAAATTTATTTTTACAAAAAACATGAATATTGGAGAAGGTTATTTTCAAGAAGATATTAAATCAATAGTAACAAAAGAATTATTTAAAAAGACACAATATAAGGTAGGTGAATAAGATGAAGTACATATTTTTAGATATAGATGGAGTATTAAATAATAAAAAACATTATTCAAAGCAACATAAAAAGTATGGAGGAAGATTTATTTGTGAAAATATGCCATTTAATCCAAGAAGTATTTTGAATTTAAGAAAAATAATAGATAAGACAAATGCAAAGATTGTAATATCTTCATCATGGAGAAGAACGAAAAATGGAATGGTAGTATTAGAAGCAAGACTCATTGAGTATGGAATAAAAATACATTCTACTACACCTTTTATTAATGCAAGTAGAGGTAAAGAAATAAGACAATGGTGTAAGGAAAACACCCAAAAGGGTGATAAAATTTTAATAATTGATGACGAAATGTATGACATTAAAGAGTATTTTGATTCTGATGAAATAGTAAAAATTGATTATAACAAAGGATTAAATACAATTAAAAGATATGAAGCTATAAGAAAATTAAATAAAAAATAATGGTACCGACATTGTTTTCGGTGGGAAGGTAAAGTAGGAATATGGATGAAAAAATAAGTAATACAATAGCACTACATCAAGTGGCAATTAATGAATTAGAAGAAATAAAACATAGAGTAGAAAAAACGGCAACAGATGACATTAGATTTAGAATAGAAACTAAACATTGGTATGGATATTCAGAGCCATTTATAGCAAAAACTAGAGATAAATTAGAAATATCAACATATACGATGCTTAAAATATTAGATGAAGCCATAAAGATAGAAAAGCAAAATATAGACAAACTTATAGATATGGCAATAGAAAAAAGAAAGTGAGAAAAAGAAATGATAGAAAAAGTAAATCCAAAACATCCAGATAAAGTAGCAGATAGAATTGCAGGTGCAATAGTAGATTTAGGATATAAATTACAAGAAAATCCTAAAATAGCAGTTGAAGTATTAATAGGACACGGAAATTGCAAAATTATAATTGAAAGTTCTGTTTTTTATAATGAAACAGATATATTCGATATAGTTTATAGAATTGTAGAAACAAATGATATAAGAGTTGAAATAATTTTATCTCAACAAGATGAACATTTAGCAAAAAATCAAAGTGAAAAAATAAAATGTGGAGATAATGGAATATTTAAAGGAATGCCATTAACTCAAGAAGAACAACAAATAAGCTATCTAGCACATCAGATTTATAATAAATATAAAAGTGATGGTAAATATATATTAGATATGCAAAATAATAGAGCGATTATATGCCAAAGTAATGCAAAAACAGAAGAATTAAAAAGTATTTATCCAACTGCAACAATAAACCCATTAGGAGAGTGGACTGGTGGAATAAATGTTGATACTGGTGCTACAAATAGAAAATTAGGAAGCGATATGGGAGAAGCGGTAACAGGTGGACGGATTACATGGAAAAGACTTGTCAAAAGCAGATGTATCTGTAAACATATATGCATTTTTGAAAGCACAAGAAACGAATAAACCAGTAGAATTATATTGTGCAATTGGAGATGAATTTGTAGACGGAAAACCATATAGCGAAATAGTAGAAATAGCAAGAGAATATATACAACAAAAAGGTGGATTTGAAAAATTTGCAGAATGGGGATTATTTTAATAATAAGTAAAGGAAGGTACGAGTATGGAAAAAGAATATATTGATATATTGCAATCTTTTGTAGACTTAGCAAGACCAAAATTAAATGACTCAAGATTTGAAAACTTAAAAGATGATGTGGAAGCAACACAAGAAGCATTAAAATATATTAGAAACACGGAAGATGTTAAAAAAACAATGTTAAGTTGTGGATATTATGATGAAGACAACGGAGAGAATTACATAGTAGAAATAAAAAGAGATAAATTAGTAGGAGCATTAAAAAAATTATACAATAAAGAAAGAAGGTTTTGTATGGAAAAGTTTGAAATATCTGAAAAAGAAAGTAAGATAATAGGATTAATAGAGCAACTTGTTGCTGATGGAGTTTCAAAAGGAATAAAACAAGGATTAGAACAGGCAAGAAATGAAGAAAAGCTAAGAGAAAGAATATCATACGATATTAAATTTAAAAATACAAGATTATTATTGAAAAATTATAGAAAGTTTGTAAGCTTTTGTGAACAAGCTACTATAAGTGAAAATGAATTAGAAAGTGCAACAGTAGAGGAAATTTTGGATAAATTATATTGCGAGACTTACGATGAAGTAACTGTTGTGCAATCAATATTAGCATCTAAAAAAAGAACAGAAATAATTATGACACATATTAAAAAAATTATAAAATTTTATATTTTTGATGCAGATAATAGTAAAAATGACGAGAAATGCCGAAGAGCTCACGTATTAGAGGACTTATACATAAAAGGAAAAAAACAACCTCGTATGTCCGAAATTTCAAAAAAATATCATGTTAGTGAAAGACAAATAAACAGGGACAGAAATGCTGCAATAGAAGAGATTGCGATTTTTATGTTTGGAATAGATGGAATAAGAAAAATGTAAAATTTTATGTCCGAAAGTTGTCCTTGACACGTCATTGTCAATGTTTTATAATGATAGCATCAAAAATTATAATAAAAAATGGCCCTTAAAAACTCACAAATTGCTGTGAGTTTTTTTCTATACAAAAGAAGGTGTTAGCTTGAATATCGAAATATGTATGAAGCAACAATGTAATGGTTGTAAAATGGCAAGAAAGTGTATGGAGGAGGAAAAAAAGAAAAATGAAAATCCAAGAAGTAAAAATCGAAAAACTAAAGATAGCAGAATACAATCCAAGAAAGGATTTAAAAGAAAAGGATCCAGAATACCAAAAGATAAAAAATAGTATAAAAGAGTTTGGATATATATCACCTATAATAATAAACTCCGATATGACTGTAATTAGTGGACACCAAAGACTGAAAGTTCTTAAGGATTTAGGAAAAACAAATATAGAATGTATAGTAGTTGATTTCGATAAGAACAAAGAAAAAATGCTAAATATTGCATTAAACAAAATATCTGGAGAATGGGATTATCAAAAATTAGAAATATTATTTAATGAATTAGCAAATAGTGAATTAGATATATCTATTACAGGTTTTGATGAAAATGAAATAAATAAAATTATTAAAGAAACTGAAGAAACTATGACAGAAAATGAAGAAGTAGATTTATCAGAATTTAGCGATGAGAAATTCCAATGCAAATGTCCAAAATGTCGGATTTATGTTTGATGTAAACAAGGAGAATTAATATGGCAGAATATGAATGGTATTTAAAAGATTTAATAAATATACCAAAGAATAAGTATAATGTTTTTTCTTGTTTTTCTTGTGGTGGTGGCTCTAGTATGGGGTATAAACTAGCAGGATTTAACGTTATAGGTAATTGTGAAATAGACCAAAAGATAAATGAAATATATATAAAAAATCATCATCCAAAATATAACTATTGTATGGGAATTCAAGAAATGAATAAATTAGAGTCATTTCCACCAGAATTGTATAATTTGGATATATTAGACGGTAGTCCTCCTTGTAGTACATTTTCACTATCTGGAGAAAGAGAAAAAAACTGGGGAAAAAATAAAAAATTTAGAGAAGGTCAAACAAGCCAAATACTTGATGACCTCTTTTTTGAATTTATAGAATTAGCCGATATATTGAAACCTAAAATAGTTATAGCAGAGAATGTAAAAGGTCTAATAATGGGAAATGCAAAAGGATATGTAAATTTAATTATAAAAAAATTTAATGATATAGGTTATAATGTACAATTATTTTTATTAAATGCAGCAACTATGGGTGTACCTCAACGAAGGGAAAGAGTATTCTTTGTAGCAACAAGAAAAGATATAAATTTTAAAAAACTACAATTAACTTTTAATGAGACACCTATAAAATATGGGGAAATAAAAGATACTGAATATAAGCCACTTAATAAAGATACATTAACATATAAAAGATGGGAAAAAAGAATTTCAAGAGATGTCAAATTGAGTGATACGATAGAAAGAACAGAAAAAGGAAAAGTAAGTTGTTTTAATACTCAATATCTAAAGGAAGATAGAACTCCTGCAACAATAGCAGCAGGTGGTAGTCCTCCAATTAGATTTGATGTCCCTGGATATGCAAGCGATAAAGATATAATAAAAATACAAACATTTCCACAGGATTTTGATTTTATGGATACACCAGTACAATATATATGTGGTATGAGTGTTCCACCTGTTATGATGAAAAAAATTGCTGAACAAGTAAAAATACAATTATTAGATAATAATATGATAGAAGGTGATTATTTGGAAATACAAAGAATTGAAACAAATAGATTAATACCAGCAACATATAATCCTAGAAAAGATTTAAAACCTGAAGATGAGGAATATCAAAAAATAAAAAAGAGTATTCTAGAATTTGGATTTGTTAGTCCATTAATTGTAAATAAAGATATGACAGTTATAGGAGGACATCAAAGGCTAAAAGTATTGCAAGAATTAGGACATAAAAGTGTGGAATGTATTATTGTTGACTTGGATAAAACGAAAGAGAAGGCTCTAAACATAGCTTTAAATAAAATTAGTGGTGAGTGGGATACTGATAAATTAGAATCATTATTACAAGAACTAAGGATGGAAGATTTTGATCTAGAATTAACTGGGTTTGATTTTGATGAAGTAGATGATTTATTAAATGATTTGACGGAAACAAAAGAAGATAATTTTGATATTGAACAGGCATTAAATGAAATTGAAGAACCAATAACAAAAATAGGAGATACTTGGATATTAGGAAAACACAGATTAATGTGTGGAGATAGCGTGATAAAAGAAAATGTTGATAAACTAATGAATAAAAGAAAAGCAGATATGGTATTTACTGACCCACCATATTTAATGAATTTTGAAGGGAATGTTCACGCAGATGGTAGTAAAAGTTTTAATGCAGTACATGGAAAAATAAAAAATGATAATATGACTAGAGAAGATGGAGATAAATTTATATTAAAAATATTTGAAATGATAAAGCAATACAATAAAGGCGCTTATTATGTGTGCTTTTATAGATTAGGACTAGATTATATTTTTAGGGCTTTAGATAAGTTAAACAATAGATATAAAGCTTTAATTATTTGGAATAAAGGTAATCACACGTTATCTAATAGCGACTATATGAGTAAGTATGAGCCTATTGTATATGGATGGTTTGATTCTCATTTGTTTTATGGAGATAGAAGTAATTTTGATATATGGGATATAGAAAGAACTAAAAAAATGATTTACATCCAACAATGAAACCAGTAGATTTAGTTGTAAGAGCAATAAAAAATAGTAGTAAACCAGAAGATATAATATTAGATTTATTTCGGAGAAAGTGGTACAACGTTAATTGCTGCAGAACAAACAAAAAGAACTTGCTATATGATGGAGTTGGATCCCAAATATTGTGATGTTATAGTTAAACGTTGGGAAAAACTGACTAATAAAAAGGCGATATTAGAAGAATAGTGGAGGTGGGTGATATGACGTGAAAGACAAAAAGAAAATAGCCAAAATCGAAAAAGATTACAAAGAAGGCTTCACGTATAATGAATTAGCAAAAAAATACAAATTAACTTATAATCAAGTCACTTATCTCATAAAAAAACAAAACTGGAAAAGAGAAAGCAACTTAAGTGTAACACATCTAGGAAATACAAATGCAGTTGGAAATAGTGGAGGACCAGGGGCACCAGAAGGAAACAAAAGAGCACTTACTACTGGAGAATATGAAACAATATTACAAAGTGCATTAACTGAAGAAGAACGAATATTATTTGAAAATATAGAAATACAAAGTAAAAGAGCACTTATAGAAAGAGAATATAAAATGTTAAGAGTTCGTGAATTTCGTATTTCAAAAAGAATAACAGCTATCCAAAACAAAGAAAAGGATATGAATGTTGAAAGAATTGTTAAAAGACAATACAATTCAAATTCTTCAAATGAAACAGAAACAGTAACAGAAGCAACAAATGTTATTAATCCATTACAAAAACTTGAAGACTCATTAACAAGAGTACAAGAAGCACAACGAAGATGTTTAGATAGTTTACACAAGATGGAAACAGATGATAGAAAACTTGAATTAGATATTATTAGATTAGAAATGGAAGCAGCAAAGGAAGATAGCACAAATACAGAAGATTTAAAAGATGATAGTTTCATTAAGGCCCTAAACGAAACAACGGAAGGGGTATGGAATGATTATACCGAAGACGAATAATAATATAAGTATTGACGAAAGAATTTCTAATCTAAGAAATAAAGTAATGCAAAATGCTATTACTTTAAAAAAGAAAATAAAAAATGGAACTATATTCAAGTTCAAACCATTTAGTCTAAAACAAAAGAAAATACTAACATGGTGGACAGATAATAGCCCTGTAAAAGATAAAAACCGGTATTATTGCTGATGGAAGTATAAGAGCAGGTAAAACATTATGTATGTCATTATCATTTGCATTATGGGCAATGAGTAAATTTAATGGACAAAATTTTATCTTAGCAGGTAAAACAGTAGGAGCGTTTCGTAGGAACGTTCTTTTTTTGCTTAAATTAATGTTACGAGCTCAAGGATATAAGATAAAAGATAGAAGGTCAGACAATTTATGTGAAATATTAAAAGGCGAAGTAATAAATTATTTCTACATATTTGGTGGTAAAGATGAACGAAGCCAAGACCTAGTACAACGGAATAACTGCTGCAGGTGTATTTTTAGATGAAGTTGCATTGATGCCAGAAAGTTTTGTGAATCAAGCATTAGCAAGATGTTCTGTTAAAGGCTCAAAATACTGGTTTAACTGTAACCCAGAAGGACCAAATCACTGGTTTAAAGTTAGTTGGATTGATAAGGCTAAAGAAAAGAATATTTTACATTTACACTTTACGATGGACGATAATCCAAGTTTAGATGAAGAAACAAAAGAAAGATATCGTAAAATGTTCGTTGGAGTGTTCTTTCAAAGATTTATTTTAGGATTATGGGTACTTGCTGAAGGTATTATATATCCTAATTTTGATAAAGAAAAACATACTATTAAGACCAAAGATGTGCCTACAAAATTTGATTATTATTACATATCTTCTGACTATGGTATCACTAATCCACAAGTGTTTTTACTTTGTGGAATTAAATATATAAATAATAAGCCACACGCTTATATATTAGATGAATATTACAATAAAGGCACAAAAAAGAATATAAATGGACAAGAAGAAAAAATTACAAAAACAGACGAAATGTTTTTGAGAGATTATTTAAAAATGACAGAAGGATACGATATTAGAAGAACAATAATAGACCCTTCTGCTACATCACTAATTAATCTATTTAAACAAAATAAAATAAATGTTAAAGAAGCAGACAATGCTGTAATTAATGGAATTACAGTTGTTTTAAATTGGCTTGATGAAGAAAGAATACATATTGTTGCTGAAAAATGCCCTAATTTATTAAGGGAATTTGCAGCTTATATTTGGGATGAAAAAGCACAAGAAAGAGGAGAAGATAAACCAGTAAAACAAAACGATCACGCAATGGATGCATTAAGGTATTTACTACAAACTCTATATCCAATAAAAACAAGAGGTGCTTATTTTAGTAATTATAAAGGAGTGAACAGATAAGATGATTACAGAAATGGAAAAAATTGATTTTATATTAAAAGAAGGTGCAAAAAAAGGAATGCCACTTTCAAAATTTATTAGTATGGAAATAAATGAATTCAAAGAATCAAAAACATTTAAAGAAATGGTAAAAGGTAGCAAATATTATAAAAATGAGGGAGAAATAAACGAGAAAGTAAGAACATACATAGATGAAAATGGACAAGAAGTTGTTGCACCTCACGCAAAAAACTATCAATTAGGACATCCTATTCTTTATAAAATGATTAATCAAAAAGCAGGATATTTAATGAGAAAAAAGCCAACAATAAAGCAAGTTGTTGAAAAGGGCAAAAATGAAGATGAAGATTACAAAGAAGCATTAAAGGATATATTTGACAACAAAATGCATAAAAGACTTAAATATACATTAATAGAGGCAGTAAAGAGAGCGTTTGGGTGGTGGCAAATATATATTGATGAAAATGGAGATTTTAAAGTAAGATTACGTTATGCTACAAGAATTGTACCAATATGGAAAGATGAAGAACACGAAGTACTTGATGCTTTAATTATGTTTTATGATGTTGAAATTTATACTTCTGAAGATACAAAAGAAACCAAGACAAAAGTACAATATTATGATTCAGAAGGAGTAAGATACTATATATATGATGCTAATACATTAATTGAAGATGTTGAAGAAGTTGAAAGAAGAAAACATTTAATAATTGGAAAAGATACAGAAGGAACAGCAATATTAGGACATTATACTGTAAATGGTAAAGTTAGATTATGGGAGAAACGTATCCCATTTATTTATTTTAAATATAATGGAGATGAACTCCCATTAATACATTTCTTAAAAGCTTTATTAGATTGCTATGATGAATTATGTTCTAAAATGGGAGATAGTATATACGAAGCACCAGATGGAGTAAATGTAGTAAAAAACTATCAACAGGAAGCGGGAACATTCCAAAAAAATCTTCAAACTTATAATACAGTATTTTTAGATTCTGATGGAGAATATGATAGAAAAAATATAGAAATAACAATAGAGGCATTTAAATCATTTATTGAACAATTAAGGAAAGATATATATGAGGGTGGATTTGGTGTTGATACACAAAGTGAAAAGTTTGGAACACAAGACTCTGGTGTAGCATTAAAACAATTATATGCTGATTTAGATTTAGATTGCTCAAACATAGAAACAGAATTTAAAAGTAGTTTAGAATATTTTAAATCATTTGTAGATGAATGGTATGCGATAAAAGATAATAAGGATTTTACAAAAAATGAAGTTGAATTTATATTTAATAAAACTATGACTATAAATGAAAAAGAATTAATTGAAAATTGTAATAATAGTTTAGATATTTTAAGTAGAAAAACAATTTTAGCAAAACATCCTTATGTAGAGAATGTAGAAGATGAATTAGAAAAAATAAAAGAAGAAAAAGAAGAATTAGAAAAGGAACAAGACAATGAATACACAAAGATGATAAATGAATTAAATAAAAATGCTGATGGAAATGATGGAACAAAAGTTGGTGATAATTAATGAATAATAGTGAATACTGGAAAAAAAGACTTGAAGAACTAGAAAAAAGCCAAATATTAAATGAAACAAAGTACACAGAAGAATTAAAGGAACAATATGAGAAAGCATTGGCCAATATAAAAAAAGAAACAAGAAGTTGGCTAGCCAGATTTTCAATTAATAATCAAATATCATTAAAAGACTCAAAAAAATGGCTTAATGCAAGTGAACTGAAAGAATTGAAATGGGATGTTGATGAATATATAAAATATGGCCAAGAAAATGGTATTGATTTAATATGGAAAAAAGAATTGGAAAATGCAAGTGCAAAAGTACACATTTCAAGACTAGAAGCATTACAAATTCAAATACAACAAGAGATAGAAAAATTATCATATAATGAACAACACTCAACAGAGGATTTTATAATTGAAGCATACAAAGATACATATTATAAATTAGCTTATGAATTACAAAAAGGTCATAATGTGGCATTTCAAGTTGCAGTATTAGATATGGATACTATAAAGAAAGTAATATCTAAACCTTGGACAAGTGATGGATTAACATTTAGTGATAGAATATGGAAAAATAAAAAATCATTAATTAATACATTGCAAACAGAATTGACACAATCAATAATAAGAGGAAAAGCTCCAGATGAAATAATAGAAAAAATTTCAAAGACATTTGGAGTGAGTAAGAATAGAGCAGGTACTTTAGTAATGACAGAGTCTGCTTTTTTTTCTAGCAATGCAAGAAAGGAATGTTTTAAGGATTTAGGAGTAGAAAAATACGAGATAGTTGCAACATTGGATTCACATACATCTGAAATATGCAGAGAACTAGACGGAAAAGTAAATAAAATGTCAGATTATAAAGAAGGAACAACAGCACCACCATTTCATGTAAGGTGTAGAAGTACAACAGCTCCATTTTTTGAAGACGAATATGAATTTGGAGAAAGAGCAGCAAGAAATACTAATGGAAAAACTTATTATGTACCAAGTAATATAAATTATAATGAATGGTTAGAAAAATATGTATATTCAAACCCAGAAACAAAAAAAGCATTTGAAATAAGTACAAAGATGAATAAAAACAAGTCTACTGACTTTGAACAATACAAAAGATATAGAAAAGTACTAGGAGATGAAATACCTAAAACATTTGAAAAATTCCAAGAAATGAAGTATAATAATGTTGATAGTTGGAAAAACCTAAAAGCACAATATTCTGATGCTTTAGGAATAACAACAGAAGAAAGAGCTAAAACATATATTAGCAATGTAAATAAATTGATAAATCAAGGAAGACAAGATAAACATATAATTGGAGCAAATAATTATATTGAAGGAAGAAGCTATTTAACTATATCAAAAGAAAAAGCACAAGAATTAATAAATCAATATGCTGGAAAAGGTATATTAGAATTTAGTGATAGTGGTAAATGGAATAAAAAAGAAATTATAACAGTAAATGAAACAATAGGAGTAGTAAAAAATAAGGATAAAGAAATAAAAACAAATAGCTTTAAAATACATTATAGTAAAACAGGAACACATATTGTCCCTTATAGGAAAGGTGGAAACTAAAATGAAAGGTAGAAATTTAGAGGAATTATTGAATAAAAAAGTAAAAATAAAAACATTTAGTGGTAATGAATATGAAGGGATGATTATTGGATATGTACCAGCTGAAGATAATGATCCAGAAATAGAAGAAATAAGTATTGAAAATAAAAAAGACAACAAAATTTATTCATTATTTGAAAATGAAATAAAAAGTATGGAAACACTATAAAAATAGCGAAAAATCGACCAACGACAATTGGATTTAAGGCGATTTTATTTTTAAGGCATATAGTTTTATATGTCTTTTTTTGGTGTCTGTAAGGTAGCGGCAGATTAAATGGATTCTTAAACAACCATAACAAAGTTATAAAAGTAGGTATGCATATTTACATACTTATTTTTTATATATAACGATTTTGTAAGTTGTTCGAAAACAACACCAGGTCGGAGGCGTTGCTCCGTATAAAAAAACGAATGCCTGAATTGAAAGGAGAACTCATGAAAAGAGAAGAACTAAAAACTATGGGCCTAACAGATGAACAGATAGAATCTGTAATGGCTAAAAATGGTGCAGAGGTTGCTGCACTTAATACTCAGATTACAACCTTAAAATCTGAAAAATCACAATTAGAGAACGATAAACAAGTTCTTGAAAAAGAAAAAGGAGAGAAAGAAAAAGCTCTCAATGATTTACAAAAGAATTCAATTACAAAAGAAGAATATGACAAGAAAGTAAAAGAAATTGAAGATAATGCGAAAAAAGAACATTCGGATTATATTTTCAATGAACTTTTAAAAACAGCATTCAAAGATGCTAAAGTAAGAAATACCGAAAATAATATAAATGCAGTAAAAGGATCTTTGGATTTGACAAAGATTACAACTGATAAAGAAGGAAAAACATTAATCGGTATAAAAGAACAATTAGATGCTTTAAAGAATACTGACCCACATTTCTTTGAAACTCAAGTCGGTGGTTCTCAACAAGGTGAGCCAGACGGAAATGGTGGAAAAGGAGACGATGGAGATGGTATAAGTATGGCTTCAAATTTTGCAAAGGAAGCTAACAAGAATGAAGAGGGCGAGAAAAAGAGCCTATTCTTTAATTAAATTTTAGGAGGTAAAAATTATGTATGTAAAAAAAGAAAGTGTAAATGAAGTTAATTTTTTAGCATCTGCTAAATTTCAAAACTTTACTTATCAAGTAGATGATACAGGAATAGAAGCAGATGAAAATGGTAGAAAGATAGTGCAAGCAGGGACAGTATACAAGGAAGACGAAAAAGCAATTGGACTTGTATTTGCTGATGTAGATGTAACAAATGGTCCACAACCTGCAGCTATTATGGTTGAAGGATATGTTATAGAATCAAGATTACCGAAAACTGTTGAGTCAGCTGATAAAGCTACAATGACAGGAATTAAATTTAGATAGAAATATCTACGAAAATGTAAAAAATAAAATAAAAAAGGAGAGTGTTTAATATGCCTAAAAGTGTATTAGAATTATTTAATCAAAAAGAAATATTAAATTATTTAAAAGAAAGAAAATATCCTACAATGTTAGGAGAGGAATTATTCCCAGAAGTTAAAAGACAATCATTAGAATTTGATATGTTAACTAATGGAAGCAGAACACCAGTTATCGCATCTGTTCATGGATTTGATACAGAGTCAGAAATTGGACAAAGAGAAGCTGAGAAAAAAGCAATTGAATTAGCTTTAATTAAAAGAAAAATGCAACTAAAAGAAAGAGAAATAATTGCTTTAGAATCTCCAAGAAATGAGGCAGAAAAAGCATGTTTAATGAAAAATGTATATGCTGATTTTGATGCTTTAGTAGAAAGTATTAGAGCAAGAATAGAAGCAATGAGAATGGAAATTGTTGCTACTGGAAAAATAACATTAAATGAAAATAACTTAGATGCAGTTATTGACTTTGGTGTTCCAGCAGAAAACAAAGCTGCAGCGGTAGACTGGAGTTCACCTGATGCAAATCCAATTAATGATATGATTACTTGGAAAAATCAATTAGATACAGCACCAACAAGAGTATTAACATCTACAACTGTATTAGCAAAAATTTTATCAAATAAAAATGTTATAAATGCATTATTTGGTAAAGATAGCACAAGAATTGCTAGTGTTGGGGAATTGAATACTTATTTAGAAAGTTTACAATTACCAAAAATCTATACATACGATGCAAAATATAGAAAATTAGGTGATAATGGAAAATATACAAAGCATAGATATTTCCCAGAAAACGCATTTGTTATGATGCCTGGAGAAACTTTAGGAGAAACTATATATGGACCTACAGCAGAAGAAATTAGACTTCAAAGAGATCCTTCAGTTGACATTAAATTAGTAGGAAAAATACTTGCTATGATGTATGAAGAAGGAAAAGACCCAGTTAGCACTTGGGAAAAAGCAGTTGCTACAGCATTACCAGCTTTAAAATGTGCTGATGAGTTGTTCCAAGCAACAATAAATCTAGGGTAAAGGCACTCCAAGCCTTTACCTTTTAAATTTTAATTAAGAGGTGATTTTATATGAAAAGAGTAACTCCAAAAAATGCAGGTGTAAAACTTAATGGCAAATGGTGTTTTAAAGGAAATGAAGCTATTATAAGTGAAGAAGAATACAATTTAAAAAAATCATTTGTTGATGTAATAGAAGATATTAAGGAAACAAATGAAAGAGTAATTGAAATAGTTGTAAAAGATGAAACAATAGATTTAGAAGAATTGAGAAAAGACCTAGAATTATATGTAGAAAACTACAAAAAAGAAACTGCAGATCTTTCTGCAGAGAAAAACACAGGCGATAATTCAAACGATAATACAGGCGACAATGCTGATAAAGAATTAGAAGCATTAAAAGAAAAAGCAAAAGAACTAGGAATAAAGAATGTTCATAATATGAAAAAAGAAACTTTAATTGCTAAAATTGAAGAAGCCGAAGCAGGAGAAAACCCAAATCCAAAAGGAGAGTAGGTGATTAAATGGATATATTAGAAAAAATTAAAAATAGAACTAAAATAGATGTAGATGTGTTCATTAAAAGATTATCAAAAGAATTATCAATTGATACTATTACTGATAAAAAACAAAAGACATCAGCAGAGGAACAATTAATGTATTCTGTTTATGATGTAATGATTATTATTTTAGATGTAACACATCAATCTAAAGTTCCAGAAGGCTTATATACTACGTGGTTAAGAATGGTAGTAGATTATTGGTATTTAAATAAATATGACGATAAATTTGTTTCAAATAGTGAAGATAATTCCGAAAAGAATAATAATATTAAAATCAAAAGTATTCAAGCAGGAGATACAACAACAACTTTTGCAGATACATGCTCACAAATAAATATAAATGGTGTTACATATAACACAGGAACAATTGATTTCTCAGAGGACATTCTTACAGAAAAATATAAAAAAGATTTATACAGACATCGAAAGATGAGGTGGTAGTATGAATTCTTATATGCTAGCTGCAAGAAAAGAAATAGAGAGTCAATATGATGGAAAGTGTAATATTATTGAACACAAAGAAAAATTAAAAGAAAATTCAAATATTACTCATTTTGTAGAAGAAGTTGTAAAGAAAGATCAACCTTGTAAAATTTCTTTTGAAGAAGTATATGTAAATACTGAAACTGATACAGAAACAAAGGTAATTACTAAAATAAAATTATTTATTGCTCCAGAAATAAATATTAGGCCAGGCTCAAAGATTATAGTTACTCAAAGAGGTAGAACAACAGAATATAAAAATAGTGGAGAACCAGCTGTATATGATACACATCAAGAAATTATGCTTGTTAAGTTTAAGGGGTGGGCATAATGGCTAAATGGGGAAATTGTGATTATAAACAATTAGAGAAACTGGTACAGAAATTAGAAAAAATGTCTAAATTCGATGTAAAAACATTTTGCGAAGATGTATCAAAAGAATTGGCAGCAAGATTACTTTCAAAGGTTATAAAAAGGACACCAGTAGGAGAAGGTACATTTGAATTTAACGAAAAAGATGGAATAAAAAAAATATACAAAGTAAAAGATGGTGGAGTTTTAAGACGAGGTTGGACAGCTAATACACAAGCTGAAGCAGAAGGTGGAAAAGTACCAAATGCAAAAGCTTATGCTAATTCATTAAAAATACTTAGAATGGGAAATAATTATATAATAATTGTTAAAAATCCAGTAGAATATGCTTCTTATGTTGAATTTGGACACAGACAAGAGCCAGGTAGATTTGTTCCTGCAATTGGAAAAAAATTAAAAACAGCGTGGGTACCAGGAGCATTTATGCTTACGATTTCTGAAAAAGAATTAGAATCACAATTGCCGAAGTTAATAGAAAAAAAATTAACGAAGTTTATGGAGGAGTGTTTTAATAATGGTTATTAATGAAATAATTACAGGTATATCCTTAAAGATAAAAGAAATATTTGGAGATGGGTATCACGTATATGACGATGGAGTAGAGCAGGGTTTAGAAAAACCATGTTTTTTTATTAATTATTTAGATGGAGAAGAAACTAGACAAATAGGGCTAGAAATAAAAAGCTATTTAGACACATTACATTTTGATGTTACAGGTTTTGCTGAAAATGACGATAGACCAAGTTTGAATGATATGGCTGACAAATTATATTATTTAGAATATATAAAACTAAATAATGGCATTTTAATAAGAGCTGATAGCTTAAAACCTACTATAAAAGATAATGTGTTGCACTTCTTTATTGATTATAAGATATTTATTAATAAAAAAGATACTGAGAGTACCAAAATGGGTGAAATGAATTATAACGAGGAGGTAAAAAATAATGGCTAAGAAAAAGAATGAAGAAATTACAACGGATGATAAATTTACAAAAAAACAAATAGTGTCTGCTAAAAAATATAGAAACAATGTTGATTTATTAAATGCAATATTAAAAAATGATAAAGAATATACTTTGAAAGAAGTAGATGAAATAATTGAAAATTTTAAGAAAGGAAAGGTGTAAACTATGTTAGGTGGAGGAACATTTACAAGTCAAAACAAAAAGTTGCCAGGTGCATATATAAATTTTGCATCTGCTCAAAAAGCATCTTCAACCATAGGAGAAAGAGGTATTGCAGCAATGGCTCTTGAACTTGATTGGGGAAAAGATGAATCAATTATAGCTGTAACAGGCGAAGAATTTGCAAAAAACTCAGTTAGTTTATTTGGATATGACTATGCAGATGATAAATTAAAAGGATTAAGAGATTTATTTAAAAATGTAACAAAAGCATATTTATATAAATTAAACAAAGGAGTGCAAGCAAGTAATGATATTGCTACTGCTGTTTGTAGCGGTACAAGAGGAAACGATTTAAAAATCGTTATTCAAAAAAATGTAGATGACGGAACAAAATATGATGTTTCTACATATTTGGGAACAAAAGAAGTAGATAAACAAACAGTATCAAAAGCGAGTGAACTTGTTGCAAATGATTTTGTAACATTTAAAGATAAAGCACTTGAAGTTACAGCAGGAACATCATTAGAGAATGGAACTAATGGAGAAGTAAGTGGAGATGCACATCAAAACTTCCTTGATAAATTAGAGTCATATAAATGCAATGCGGTAGGATGTTTATCTGATGTAAAATCAGTTTCTAGTTTATATGTAGAATATGTAAAACGTTTAAGAGATAAATTAGGAATAAAATTACAAGCAGTTGTTTATAACAATGCTGCAGATTATGAGGGTGTAGTAAATGTAAAAAATACTGCTGAAGAATCAACTACTGCTGCAATTTATTGGGTAACTGGTGTAATAGCTGGTTGTGAAATTAATAAATCAAATACTAATAAAACATACGATGGAGAGTTTGATATAGTTGCTGATTATACACAAGCACAATTAGAAGCATCAATTGATGCCGGAGAATTTGTATTACATAAAGTTGGAGATGAAACTAGAGTTCTTGTCGATATAAACAGCTTAGTTACAACAACAGAAGAAAAAGGAGAAGACTTTAAATCAAATCAAACTATTAGAGTGTTAGATCAAATTGCTACTGACGTAAGTTCTGTATTTAATACAAAGTATTTAGGTAAGATTGCAAATAATGAATCTGGAAGAACATCATTATGGAATGATGTAGCAACATTATTTAAAGAATATCAACAAATACAAGCAATAGAAAACTTTGAAGATACAGACATTACTGTAGAAATAGGAAATGACAAAAAATCTGTAAGTATTAATTCTGCAGTGCAAATAATAAATGCTATGGAAAAATTATATATGACCGTAGTAGTTGAATAATGGAGAACATTAAATTGTTCTCTTTTTATTTTATATAAAGGAGGAATTTATAATGTCAAATATAACAATGAATGCTAAAGATGCTATTAGTGCAAAACTAGCTGAATGCTATGTTACTATTGAAGGAAGAAGATACCTTTTAATGCAAGCAAAAGATTTTGAAGCAAAGTTTGAAAAAACTAAAAAGGAAATAAATATTTTAGGGAAAACTGGTGCAGGAAATAAATCTACTGGCTGGAAAGGTACAGGTAAAATGACTATCTATAAGAATACATCAATATTTGATGAACTTATGGAAAGATACAAAAATACTGGAGAAGATGTTTATTTTGATACACAAGTGTCAAATGAAGATCCAACAAGTGCAGCAGGAGTATGCTCAATGATATTTAAAGACTGCAATATAAATGGTGGAGTATTGGCTTCTTTTGATGTAGATGGGGATTTCTTAGAGCAAGAAATTGAATTTACATTTGAAGATTTTTCAAACCCAACAAAATTTAATGTTTTAGCAGGAATGCAATAAAAAATAATAAAGAGAGGTAATAATAATGAGTAATTTACAAGCTTTTATGATTGAGAAAAAAGAGGAGTTTTTTGAATATGTAGCTTCTAAAAATTTTAGAGATGAAAATGGAAAACCAATAGCGTGGAAACTAAAAACTATAACTGCAAAGGAAAATGAAGATTTAAGAAAACAATGTTATAAACAAGTTATAGTTCAAAATGGAAAGAAAAAGGGATATCAACAACAATTAGACACAATAAGATATTTGCAACTACTTACAGATAAATGTGTTGTGTTCCCAGATCTTCATAATGCAGAATTATTAAATTTCTATCACGAGATGGATTCTATTGATTTGTTAACAAAACATTTATTAAATGCTGCTGAGTATGATGATTTAACAGCAGAAATTCAAAGAATAAATGGATATGATTTAGAAGAAGCTGTTGAAGAAGCAAAAAACTAATTGAAGAAGGCGATTATGAAGCTTTGTATGCTCATTATTGCCTTCAAAAACTTCATAAATTTCCACACGAGTTTTTAGATTTGCCATTCAAAGAAAGAGCATTTGTTATAGCTTCGATAGAAGTTAGAATAAAACACGAAAAAGAGCAAGAGGCAAAACTAAAAAAATAAACGTGTGAAGAATGAAAGAAGGAAGGTGGAAAAATGGCAACAATAAGAACAGCTATAATGGTTCAAGATAATATGTCTCCTGCTATCAGAAGTATGAGCAATGCTTGTAGAATATTGCTTAATAATTTTGAAGATATGCAAAGAGCATCTTCAAATACAATTGATACGCAATCATTAAAAATAGCAAGAGATGAATTAAATAATACTGATATGATATTGAATCAAATAGAGCAATCAGCACAAAATGTAAATCAAGAAACAAAAAAAATGCCTTCTAACTTTAATAATGCAACTTCGGCAGCCAATGGATTGTTGAGTAAAATAAAACAAATAGCAGTAGCAGCGGGAGGAATAGCGATAGTAGGAAAAACTGTTGATTTATCCGACCAAGTATCAAGTAATAGAGCAAGACTTGAATTAATTGTAGATGACAATGGAAGTGTTAGTGAACTAGAAAATAAAATATTTGCAATGTCAAATAGAACTAGATCATCATTTTTGGATACAACAAGTGTTGTGTCTAAATTAGGAATATTAGCAGGAGAAAACTTTAAGAATACTGATGAAATAATTGCTTTTACAGAACTGATGAACAAAAACTTTGCTATTGGTGGCGCTAGTGTTCAAGAACAAACTTCTGCTATGTATCAATTAACACAAGCAATGGCATCTGGAAAATTACAAGGAGACGAATTCCGCTCGATAATGGAAAATGCACCATTATTAGCAGAAGCAATAGCAAACTATACAGGAAAATCAAAAGGAGATTTAAAAGAATTATCATCAGAAGGTGTAATTACATCTGATATCATAAAAAATGCAATGTTTTCAGCAGCTAGTCAAATAAATGATAGATATAGTAAAATGCCTATGACGTGGTCACAAATATGGAATAAAATGAAAAATATAACCGTAAAAGCAATGGATCCAGTTTTAAAGAAAATAAATCAAGTAGCTAATAATCAACAAGTACAAGAGATGTTTAATATGCTTGTAACTGGTGCAAGTTTAGCAGCACAAGCAATTTTAGAATTAATTGAAGGAATATCTTGGTTAGTAAATGTTTTAGAACCATTAGCTCCAGTTATTTTAGGAATTGTAGGTGCTTATATTGCTTTTAATATTATAGCAGCAATAACAAATGGAATTTTAGGAATAATGTCAATAGCTCATGGTATTGCGGGTGCAGCAGAAATGTTACACGCTGGAAGCACTATGGCAGCAACTGCAGCACAATGGGGATTAAATACTGCATTGTATGCGTGTCCAATCGTTTGGGTTATAGTATTAATAGTAGCATTAATAGCAGCACTTACATACTTATGGTTTACAAATGACAAAGTCGCGTATGCAATATTATATTTATGGGATATGCTTGTTATTGGTGCAATGACACTTTGGCTTGGATGTAAAACAGTATTCTATGGAATAGTTTTAGCTGCTCAATATATGTTACTAGGAATGATGGGTATATGTTATGCGTTATTGTATGCTTGGTATGCATTTGAAACAGGATTAGAAGCAGTTGGTGTTGGAATATTATATATTTTTCAATGGCTATATAATGGTGTAGTTGGCATTGTTAATGGAATAATCTCTGTATTAAATAAAATACCAGGTGTTTCTATTGATATGGCAGAATATGCGAATTTTGCAGATAATGCTTTAGAAGGAATGATGGATAATGTCGCAAGAAGAAATGAAGATTTACAAAGTATGGTTGACGATATGAATGAGGTAAATAATTCTATCAACGAAAATAAAGCAAAATTTGCAGCAGATTTAAATAGTTCTGCAACTGATATACAAAATAAAGTTATTGAATTAGATTCTACAAGACAAGATAGAACTGACCACAGAAATGACTGGATAAATGGAGCTACATCTGCAATTAATGATGCATTAAGTATGGATGGATTTGATTTTAGCAGTATGGGAAATGGAACTTTAGGAGATATAGTAGGAGATACCAAAAAAATTGCAGACAATACAGAAATATCAGATGAAGACTTGAAATATTTAATTGATATAGCAGAAAGAGACACCATAAATAGATTTACTACTGCATCTGTTAATATTACTATGACTAATAACAATAATATAAATCAAGAACAAGACATTGATGGTATAGTAGAAACACTTGCTACAAAATTAGAAGAAGAACTACAATCAGTTGCTGATGGAGTTCATACATAGGAGGTATAGAATAATGGCCTATTATTTTTATTTAGGAAATACATTATTGCCAATTGCCCCTGACAAATTAACTTTAAAAATTAATAACAATAATAAAACTTATGACCTAATAAATAATCAAGAAATAAATGTTTTAAAAAGTCCTGGACTAACAGATATAGATTTCAAAGCCTTATTACCAAATTCAAAATATCCTTTTGCTATGTATAAAAATGAGTACCAACCTGCATCATATTTTCTTAATATTATAGAAAAACTTAAAATTAATAAAACACCTTTTCAATTTATAGTTTCAAGAAAACTACCAAATGGAAAGGTGTTATTTGATACAAATATAAAAGTGTCAATCGAAGATTATAAAATAGTAGAAGATGTAAAAGAAGGTTTTGATATTAAGGTTGAACTTAAATTGAAACAATACAAGGAATATTCTACAAAGACAATGCAAATTACAATAAAACAGTATAGACCACCAGTAGTAACAAGAACAGTTACTACTAATAATACAGCAACAGCGACTTCAAAAACAAGTGGACAAAATTATACTGTAAAACGTGGCGATTGTTTATGGAATATAGCAAAGAAATTTTATGGAAATGGCAGTAAATATACAACTATTTACAATGCAAATAAAGATAAAATTAAGAATCCAAACTTGATATATCCAAATCAAGTTTTATGGATTCCAGCATAGGAGGTATTATATGAGTCAAGAATTATTAATACAAAATGGCTCGGTAGTATATGCTCCAGTTATACAAGATGAAATCGTGTGGACAACAGAAAGAAAAGGAAGTCCAGGGAAGTTAGAATTTAAAGTTTTAAAAGATGATATCATTAAGTTTGAGGAAGGAAATGCAGTTAGTTTTAAAGTAGATAACAACAATGTGTTCTATGGATTTGTATTTACTAAAAAACGAGAAAAAGATAAAATAATTCAAGTAACGACTTATGACCAATTGCGTTATTTGAAAAATAAATCAAGTTATGTATATACAAATAAAAGAGCAGATGAATTAGTAAAAATGATTGCAAATGACTTTTTATTAAATGTTGGAACATTAGAAAATACAAACTATAAAATTGCAAAGAAATCTGAAAGTAATCAATCTTTATTTGATATCATTTTAAATGCTTTGGATGAAACAACACAATATAAAAAGGAAATGTATGTATTATACGATGATTTTGGAAAATTATGTTTGAAAAATCTAGAAAGAATGAAAGTAGGAATTATTATAGATGAAGAAACAGCTCAAAATTATGATTATCAAAGTTCAATAGATACAGATACTTATAATAAAATAAAATTAGTTTATGATAACGAAGAAACAGGAAAAAGAGAAGTATATATTGCGCAAGATACAAACAATATTAATAATTGGGGTGTGTTACAATATTTTGACACGATAGACGAAAAAACAAATGGAGCAGTAAAAGCAAAAACACTATTAAATTTATATAATCAAAAAACAAGAAATTTAGAAATAAAAAAAGCAATTGGAGATATTAGAGTTCGTGGAGGAGCATTAATAATTGTTAATTTAGATTTAGGAGATGTAAAATTGCAAAATTTTATGCTTGTAGAAAAAGCAAAACATACATTTAAAAATCGGAGAACATTTTATGGATTTGACATTAAGAGGTCAAGATTTTATTACACAATAAGGAGGGGAAAATGGCAAATCTTATAGATACAATAAAAAAGATATCACAAGGAGCGGAGGAAGCATCTGCCCCTTGTAATATTTTATATGGAGTAGTTACAGGTATTAATCCGCTAGAAATTACGATAGAACAAAAATTAGTATTAACATCCGAGTTTTTAGTATTAACTAAAAATGTTACAGATTACGAAGTTGATGTTTCTATTGATTGGAATACTGAAATGAAAAGTTTAAGTGCAACACATTCTCATTCTTCAAACATAAATGTGAGTGTGAATTCTACAATATCACCAAACACAGAAAATCAAACTATAAAAAATAATGTAAATGCAAATGTAGAGGTAAATGAAACGAAGTTAAATTTGTCTCATAATCATTCAATAAATGGCAAAAAAAGAATGACAATACATAATGCACTTAAGAAAAATGATACAGTAATTCTTATACAAAAAAGAGGCGGACAAGAATACATTGTACTAGATAAAATTTAGAATGAAAGGTGGTTAAATTAAAAATGACACCTAATACAAATAATATATTACAAAGCAATTTAGAAGTTGCAGAGCAACCAAGCAAAACTTATTATCTTAATATAGAAAATAATACGATAAATGGGTATTGCGATGGAATAGATGCTATAAAGCAAACTATATATTGCATATTAAATACAGAAAGATTTGAACACCTTATCTACAGTTGGAATTATGGAATAGAATTAAAAGATTTAATTGGAGAAAGTTCTACTTATGTTATACCAGAATTAGAAAGAGTTATTACTGAAGCTTTGGTACAAGATGATAGAATTGAAGAAGTATATAATTTTAATTTTGAAATAAACAGAAATAAAATAATTGCAACATTTAATGTAATAACAACTGTAGGAGAAATTACAATTGAGAAGGTGGTGAATATATGAATCAAGAAAATATGGATGAATATTTTGATTATGATATCATTTTAAATCGTATGTTAGACAAGATACCCGATACACTAGACAAAAGGGAAGGAAGTATTATATATGATGCTCTTGCACCTGCAGCTGCGGAAATAGCACAGATGTATATTTTACTAAAAAATAATATAGATTTAGTATTTGCAGATACTGCTGTTGAAGAATATTTAGACAGATTAGCTGGCCAAGTTGGGTTAATAAGAAAAGAAGCAACAAAAGCAATAAAACAGGGCAACTTTTATGATGAAAATGATAATTTAATGAATGTAGAATTGAATTCAAGATTTACTTGTAACGATTATTATTGGTGTGTAACTGAAAAGATTAGTTCTGGAGTATATAAACTAGAATGTGAAACAGAAGGTGCTAGTGGTAATAATATAACAGGAACATTGATACCAGTAGATTATATTCAAGGATTAGGAAAAGCAACATTAACTGATTTACTTATACCAGGAGAAAATCAAGAAAGTGATGATGAATTAAGAGAGAGATATTATGAACAAATTGGAGAAAAATCATTTGGTGGAAATGTAACGGATTATAAAAATAAAACCAAAAGTATTGATGGTGTAGGAGCAGTAAAGGTAACACCTATATGGAATGGTGGAGGTACTGTAAAACTAACAATATTAGATAGTAATTATAATAAAGCGTCTGATGTATTGATTGCTGATGTTCAAAGAGAAATTTGTCCTGATTTTACAGATGAAGGACTCGGAATTGCACCAATTGGACATATAGTTACAGTAGATACTGCGGAAGAAGTAAAAATAAAAGTTCAATCAAAAGTAACTATAAGCGATACGGCATCATTAGAAACAATAAAAGAATATGCAACTGCAGCCATAGAAAAATATTTGTTGGAGCAAAGGAAAATATGGGAAGATTCAGATTCAATAGTAATTAGAAAAGCACAGATAGAAGCAATTATATTAAACATAGATGGAGTAGTAGATGTTAGTAATACAACATTAAATAATAAAAGTGGGAATATAGAATTAACAAAATATCAAATTCCAGTTTTGAGCGAGGTGGTTATACAATGAAATTAAAACAATATATGCCACCATTTTTAGCAGAAGTAAGGGAATTTAATGAAATATTTAATGTAGAAGATATTGAATTAGAAAATTTAAAAGAACAAATAAACAATATTTTACAAGAAGTTATTGTAAAAACTGCAGAAGATTATGGCTTAACTAAATATGAAAAAATATATGGAATAACAAATGTTGCTGAAACAATAGAAGCTAGAAGAATGACAATATTATTGAAAATGAATAATAGAACAGCCTATACATATAAATGGTTAATTAATACATTAAACGAAGCAATTGGAGAAGAAAACTACAAAATAACAACAGATTTTAAAAATTACAAAATGAATATAGAAATTGCATTAAATTATACAGAAGCAGCAGAAATATTAAAAAAAGATTTGGTAAAACAAATACCTGCAAATATTGAATTAAATTATAGACTAACAACAAAAATAAATGAATTTATTGGAGCAGTAATTTCACAACAATCATATATAACATTAAAAACAGAAGTGAGTCAGTATAATGACAATATAAAATTAGGTTTAAATAATAATATAGCAACTAATGTAAGAAGACAAGATTATATAGAACTCATATCAGATACGGAAGTTGCTGAAGAAATAGAAAACATCAACGTTGTTTATAATGTTGGAGCAACTATTTCAAATCAAAATTATATAAAATTAGAGGAGAGTGAAAAATAATGGGTTTTGAAAAAGTTTATATAACGAAGGCAGGTGCTTTACTAGCAGCTAAAACCTTACAAGGAAAAAAAATAGAGTTTGACCATGCCGAAGTAGGAAGTGGGACTTTAAGTGGTGATGCTAAAGACAAAACAGCATTAACAAAAAAAGTTCTTGAATGTCCAATAAGTAATATAAAAATTACTGGAGATACCCAAGCACAAATTTCATTTGCTTTTAAAAATACGGATGCAAATGCAGCATTTTATTTTAGAGAAATAGGTCTTTTTGCAATAGATCCAGACACAAAAGCAAAAGTATTATATGCTTATTCTAATGCAGGAACAACAGCTGAATATATAAATAATTCTATTACAGAATTAATTGAAAAACATATTGATATTACTGTATTAGTAGATAATTCAAGTAATGTAACAATAACTTTAGATGAAAATCAAATATATGTTACTCAAAAGGAATTACGAGAAGCAATAGAAGAAGCGAGAAGTTTTGTAGGAAAAAATTATGGAATAAAAAGGTTACTTACCGATAACACAGTAGCGAGTTGGACTAGATTAGCAGATGCAGAAAATTTAACAGCAAAGGCAACAAAAGCTGGAACAGAAGTAGCAAATGATTTTAATAATTGCTATCCTTGGTCAGAAATAAAAAGGTGCAATATTGATACAGCAACAGGAAGGGTAGTAGCATATCATGGAGAAACAAACTATGCAGAAGATGGAAGCAATGGAGAAGTAATGGTAAGAATACCAGAATTTTGGTGGAAAAGAGAAAGAAAAACAGAAAGTGATGGCAAAGAATATGAATATATCTATATTGCAGATTATGCAAGAGCAGGATATACAAAATCAAAAGAATTCTTTGTTGGTGCATATCTATTAAGCGTAGGAGCAGATACAAAAGCACATTCAGTAAGCGGGGCAGTACCAAAATATAATTCTAACTTGGCAAATTTTAGAACACTAGCAAAAGGGGTAGGAGATGGATTTTGTTTATTAGATTATCATTATTTCCTATTACAAATGTTATATTTAGTAGAATATGCACATTACAATTCTCAAAGTATGCTAGGAAATGGTATTGTTGGATATAGTGGTAATACTGCTAAAGCATTATTGGCTGAAAATAATACAAATAGAATAGTTGTAGGCTCAGTTAATAGTGGGCTATGGATTGGAAAAACTGTTTGTATCGGTGCAACAGATGCTTGGAATGCAAGTGTAGCACAAGATAGAGAAATAACGGCAATAGAAGATTATAACGATGGAACCATAAGTGGAAAAGCAATAAAGTTTAGTGGGGATGCAGTGAATATAGCAGTAGGTAATGTTATTTGGGGATCTGCTCAAAAAACAGGTGGAAACGATATATTAGGAAATGCATCAGGATGCTTAAATAATAATAGTTATCATCCAGTAAATTATAGAGGTATTGAAGATATATTCGGTCACATGTGGCAACATATAGATGGCCTTAATATAAAAGATTATCAAGCATATATCTGCAAAAATCCTGATAATTATGCAAATGATACATTTGAAGCACCATACGAAAAAATAGGATATGTAAATGCAGAGATATCAGATAGCTACATTAAAAAATTAGGATATGATGAAAAGAATCCTGAGGTTGCCCTTCCAGTAGAAGTAGAAGCAAGTTCTAGTACTGGAGCATGCGATAATTACTGGTGTAACTCAGGCAACCGCATAGCTTACGTCGGTGGCAACTTCGACAACGGTTGGACGAAAGACGGTTTCTTTGCTTGGAATTGTGGCAGTCCTTCTAGCAATTCGTATTGGCTTTACGGTGCCCGACTTCTTAAATACCAGTAAAAAACGGGGGTTTGGGGGTGGTCAACCCCCATTCTATAATACCTATAATGTAAAGCAATTAAAATTGTATTTGTAATTTAGTATAATAATGGATATAAGGGATTTGGAGTATGTAAATATTACACATCATTTTCCACAGCGCTTGCTGAAAATAAGTCGCAACTGGATTGACTTAGTAGCTTCTTTTAAGCGAAAAGCCGATAGACTAAATAAGAAAAATCCCAGGAGAGAATATGAAAAGAAAAAGCAACATATATCCATATAAAACATATAAACCTAGTCCATATATTGAAATGAAGATTCATGATGGAACTAGAAAAAAAGAAAGAACAATATATAAACCTCGTTTTTATCCAGACCAATGTATTCATTGGGCAATAATGCAACAGATAGAGCCTCTTTTAATGAGAGGTATGTATGAATTTTGTTGTGCTTCAATAAGAAACAGAGGAATACATTATGCATCAAATCATATAAAGAAAATTTTAGTTAGAGACAGAAAAAACACTAAATATTGCTTAAAATTAGATGTAAAAAAATTTTATCCTAGTATAAATAAAGAAATACTAAAAAGGAAATTTATGCGAATAATTAAAGAAAGAGAAACATTAGATTTGATAGATTTAATAATTGATAGTTCAAAGGATGGATTACCTATTGGAAATTATACAAGTCAATGGTTTGCTAACTTTTATTTACAAAGTTTAGATCATTATATAAAAGAACAACTAAAGGCTCCTTACTATATTCGCTATATGGATGATATGTTAATTTTTCATAGAAACAAAAAAGAATTACATAAAATAAAAAATGAAATAGAAGAATATTTAAAAAATGAACATTTAAAAATAAAAGAGAATTGGACTCTATTTAAAGTAGATAGTAGACCAATAGACTTTATAGGATATCGCTTTTATAGGGGACATACAACCTTAAGAAAATCTAATTTTTTAAGAATAAAACGAAGAATAAAAAAAGTATATAAAAAAGGAAAAATCAACTATACTGATGCTAGTTGTATTTTAAGTTATTATGGATGGATAAAACATTGTGATTCATATAAATTTAATGAAAAATATATTAGGCCATATATTAGCCTAAGAAAATGTAAAGGAGTGGTTAAAAATGAAACAAAAAACCTACAGCGATATAAGACCAGAAAAAAAATTCAGTATAGAAAACATTGAGAACGGAAAATGCACCGTTCTTTTTTTTGACAATGTTCAAGAAGAAGTTCAAGAAAAACATTTTGAAAATGAAGGAACAACAGAAAAAGTAGTATATAGTTATGATATTTATACAGCAGAAGTATTATATAGAGATAATTTATCAGAAACAATAGAAACTAATTTTGAAAAATGGTTAAAAGATGTAAAAGAAAAAGACTACAATGAAGTTGCAACTAAAGTAAGAGCTAAAAGAAATGAAATGCTAAAAGAAACAGATAAAGAAATGTGTATAGATAGACTTAATCTTAGTTTGCCAGAAGATTTATCAATGACAAACATTATTACAGCATTAAAAGATTTCTTTGATGGTTTTGCCAATATTACAAAGAGTAATATTGCAAAATATAGACAAGAATTAAGAGACTTAACTAAACAAGAGGGATTTCCATACAACATAGTATGGCCAACAAAAGATGAAAATAAGGAGGATTAAATATGGAGAATATAATTGGCTCAATCATCACAGGTGGTTTAGCACTTATAGGTGTAGTTCTCACAGTTACAAATGGAAACAAGAAAATGGAAAATCAATTAGATAAACAACAAGCAATAACAGATACTAAGCTGGAGGAACTTACTAGAGAAGTTAGAGAACACAATAATTTTGCTAAAAGAGTTCCGGTTTTAGAAGAACAAATGAAAGTTGCAAATCATAGAATTGAAGATTTAGAAAGAAAGGAGGAAAGGTAATATGACAGTAGAATTTTTAGTATATGTTATAACAACATTATTTACATACATTGCTGGAAAAGTGTCAAAACACTTTGGATGGAATTATGATCTACCAATCACAATTCAAAACATAATTATAATAGCAATAGCATCAGTAATAGGTTGTTTAATAAACATTGAAAACTTAGATATCAATGGAGTAATAAAAGCAGTTATTACAGCTGTTGGTGGTGTTGGTACAGCAGTAGTTGCTTATGATGCAAAAAACAAATAATAATGCCGGAAAAAAATTACGGTATTAAAGAGATACTGGAAGAAAAATAAAAAATCTTCCGGTATTAATTTTTTATAAGGAGGTCTTCAATATGGATGAAGAAAAAATCGAATTAACTGAAGAAATGGAAAAAGAATTTTCAAATGGGAAAGGAGAAGAAGAATAATGAGTAATTCAAGTTTAGTAAATGTAAATGTTCCAGCACATTCTAATAATTATACTGTTGGAAGAAGTGGAAGAAAAATTGAATATATTGCTATACATCACATGGCAGGAATATTAACTGCAAAACAATGTGGTGCTATATTCCAAAATGGCAGTAGAAAAGCATCAAGTAACTATGGTATAGGAAAAGATGCAGAAGTAGGTTTATATGTAGAAGAGGCAAATACATCTTATTGTAATTCTAACTGGGATTCTAATTGCAAATCAGTAACTATAGAGACATCAAATAGTTCATTAGGTGGAGATTATCCTGTATCTGATGCTGTTTTAAATAAACTTATTGAATTAGTTGCAGATATTGCAAAAAGAAATAATCTAAGTAAACTTGTAAAAGGTCAAAATCTAGTATGGCATAGAATGTATGCTGCAACAACTTGTCCTGGTGATTATTTATTATCTAAAATGGATTATATTGCAGAACAAGCAAATAAAATAAATGGACAAGATAATTCTAAACCAGAAACTACAAATAAAAAATCAAACGAAGAAATTGCAAACGAAGTAATTGCTGGTAAATGGGGAAATGGTGCAGATAGAAAAGCAAAACTTCAAGCTGCAGGATATGACTTTAGTGCTATACAAAGTATAGTAAATGAAAAAATGACAGGAAAAGCAACAGAAAGCAAATCTTCATTAAAATCAGTGGATGAAATAGCACAAGAAGTTATAGCAGGAAAATGGGGAAACGGACAAGATAGATTTAATAAATTAGCTGCAGCAGGATATGATGGAAATGCAGTTCAAAATAGAGTTAATGAAATTCTAGGTGCTAAAAATACTACATCCAGTCAAAAATCAAATGAAGAAATTGCAAACGGGGTAATTGCTGGTAAATGGGGAAATGGTGCAGATAGAAAAGCAAAACTTCAAGCTGCAGGATATGACTATAATGCTATACAAGCAATTGTAAATAAAAAATTAAAATAAAAAAGCATTGTTTTTTCAAAAAACGATACTTTTTGTACCATTTTTAGAGAAAAAATAACAAAAATAGTGCAAAAGTTAACAAAAATAATAAAAAATTAATTAAATAATAAAAAAAGTTAAGTAGAGGAGATAAACTCCTCTACTATTATAAATTTTTCTTCAATTTTGTTTGAATATCTAATAATATATTAAATGCTTGTTGAAAAGTTGTATTATTCATATCTAATTCAGCAATTTTATTTAATATTTTTTTAATCTCAATATTTTTCATATAATCATTAATATTAGAATTAGGCAAATTATCTATTATTTTGTACTTTATTTCCATTTTATTTAATAGTATGATATATTTATCTAATTGAGAGACTGGAAAGCCACATTTGAAAATAGAAGGCCCTAAATCTGTTATTTTCAAACCCAGTTTTTCATTGATAAGCTTTGCATCTTCATTTAGTATATTGTAGAATATGCCAATTCTAAATAAATAAATGCAAGATGCATCTTGCTTTTTTAATTCATTATATTGATTTAATAATTTACTCAATTTTTATTTTCCTTTCTTAATGTTTTTTCGAGAATCTTTTTTTACAGCAACTAATTCTCCAATTTCACATTGAAATAAATCGCATAAATTTTCAAGTGTATCAAATTTTATTCCTTTTGTTTTATGTTTCATTAAATTAGTAGCAGTTTGCCAATTGATACCAAGACTTTTTACTAACCAATATTTCGACTTTTTATTTTTCTTTAGTAATTCTTCAATTTTTAAATAAACCATATTCTCACCACCTTTATTGTATAATACTTATATTTTAAAATAATCTTTTTGAAAAATTAACTAGTTACTAGAAAAGCTAGGCTTTGCAAAATTTTTTCACAAAACAACTATTTTACAAAATAGGTAAAATTTGCTATAATGTTTGTAAATTGTGGAAAGATAGGTGGATACTATGGAAAAAGAAAAACATATAAATACAATAAATACGGTAAAAAAATTTATTTCAATAAAAGATTATGAAGGATTAAAAGTATATATTAAAAAAAGAGAAAAGGAAATAAAGGAAAGTATTGATGAAGATGAATCTTCAAATTATATGGATGATCTAGTTAAAGAATTGAAATAGTGAAAAATGTCGTAATTTGTCGAAACTTGTAACATAGTAGTTGCAACAAATACAAAGGAAAATACCTTCGCTATAAAGCAGTTAAAATAATTGTAATTTTATGGTAAAATAGAATAAGAGATATCTCTAAATATCATTTCGAATTGGAGGGGTATTTATGAGTAGGAAAAATAAAAAAACAATAATTTTAAATAAAATAGGGAAAAATCTTAACTTTTATGATAGAATATTGGTGAAGATTTTAAAAAACTATACTTTAAAGGTGTATAGAATGGGATTGAATGATTATTTTAATTGGGAACGAAAAGACTATAAAAAAACTGAAAGAAACTCGCGTGGCTGAAATACGGCTGAAAAAGTAAAATAAAAAATATAATAGTATAAAGTGAAAAAATTGCAAAAGTGAACGGAGAGTAAGAAATGAGAAACATTAAACTAACAATAGAATATGACGGAAAAGGCTTTAATGGTTGGCAAAAACAGCCAAACAAATTAAATATTCAAGGTGAAATAGAAAAAGCAATTC